>VAYD01000204.1:6572-13116 GCA_005883905.1 Actinomycetota bacterium | reverse complement strand
CGCGGCGACCGAGACGTTCGAGCGGCTCGGGGCGATCGAACAGCTGCGAATCGCGGAGGCGCTCTCATGATCGTGCCGAGCATCGACACGAGCCCGGCGCCGGCGCCCGGCGTGGCGCCGCCCAAGGGGCTGGAGCTGCAGTTCGGCGTCGAGAAGCAGGTGCAGAACGCGCTCAACCTCTACCTGCCCATGAAGAACCCGACGCAGATGCCGGCGCTGCTGGCGCTCCTGCTGGCGGCGGCGCCAAAGGTCCACGACGCGCTGGCGGGGCTGCACTACGTCCACTTCGCGCGCTTCCTGCCGAGCTATGACGGGTCTGCGCTGTGGGTGATCACCGCCTACGACGGCGGGCTGGAGAGCTACATCATGGATTTCGTCGCCGTGCTCGGCGACCAGTTCACGGAGATCCTGCAGTTCATCGCGGGCGCGCCGCCGCTGCCGGTGCAGAAGTACGCGACGGAGTTCACGCAATTCATCATGTCGCACAACCTCAGCCAGGTCGGGGTGTGGTCGGCCTACCCGGAGATCACGGTGATCGACATCCTGCGCGGGGCGAGGGCGCTCTAGATGGCGCTCGATCTCACCGACATCCAGGGCAACCTGCTGCGCGGCTATCGCTCCGCCAACGCGCGCCACTTCGCGCTCGGCATCGGGGATGCGAAGGCCGCCAAGTCGTTCATCGCGGGCCTCCTCAGTGGCGACGAGCAGCGCAGCCCGCAGATCACCAACGCCGAGGAGTGGGACGACAAGCCGCACTACACGCTGAACCTCGGCGTGACCTTCGCGGGGCTGCAGGCGCTCGGCGTCGCGCCGGAGGCGCTCGGCGCCTTCCCCGTGGCGTTCCAGCAGGGGCCGGCCGTGCGCGCCTCGGCGGATCCCGACTACCCGGATGGCGTCGGGCTCGGCGACGTCGACGACAGCGCACCGTCGAACTGGATCGTCGGCGGGACGATGACGCCGACGGTGCACCTGATGCTGTCGCTCTACACCGACGAGCATCGCGTGAAGCGCATCGACGAGCTGACCGCGCGGCTGCGCGAGCTTTGCGCCTCGTCCTATCTGACGGAGCTGCACGTGCAAGACGCCAACGCGCTGCCGAAGGGCAAGGTGCACTTCGGCTATCGCGACGGGATCGCGCAGCCGCAGATCGAGGGGGCGCCCGGCCGCGACCGTCGCGACATGCAGCCGCAGGCCACCGTCGGCGACTTCCTGCTCGGTGGCGACTACGTCAACACCTACGGCGGCAACTACCTCGGCAGCATCCCGCCGGCGCTCGGCCAGAACGCGACGTACGGGGCGTTTCGGATCCTGCGTCAGGACGTGCACGGCTTCGAGGAGTTCCTGCGCCACCGCGCCGACCGCTGGGACATGGACCCCGAGCTCGTCGCGGCAAAGCTCCTGGGCCGCTGGCGCAACGGGGTGCCGCTCACGCTCTCGCCCGACACGTACAAACCGGATCCGAAGATCCGCAAGCGGGAGCTCAACGCGTTCGACTACGCGCCCGGCCCCGGCCACACGACCTACTACGACGACGTCGAGGGCCAGCGCTGTCCGATCGGCGCGCACATCAGGCGGCTCAACCCGCGCGGTTCGCTCGTGATGGGCAAGCCGCACAGCCGCCGGCTGGTCAGGCGCGGCATGCCCTACGGCCCGCCGCTGCGTCCCGACGCCCCCGACGACCGCGTCGAGCGCGGCCTCGTCGGGCTGTTCATCTGCGGGGATCTCGATCTGCAGTACGAGTTCATCCTGCGCGTCTGGGCCAACGAGGACATCGCGACGCACGGCCTGCGCGGCACGCGTGATCCGCTGATCGGCGCGCAGCCCGCGATGGGCGGGCAGTTCGTCGTGCGCACCGACGACAGCCGCGACCCGATCGTGATGACGGCGCTGCCGCGGCTCGTGCAGACGCGCGGGAGCGTCTACGTGTTGATCCCGGGCATCGGTGGCCTGCGGCACCTGGCGAACGGAGGCGGCGCATGACGGTCACCGACCAAGTCGGCGGCGTGGTCATCTCGTGGGGATCGAGCAACCTGCCGGACGGCAGCGGCGAAGGGCCGCCGCTCTCGCAGCTCGGATGGGAAGGGGCGTACCTGCGGCTCGAGAACGGCGCGACGGAGCCTGGCGCCGTGAAGCCGCTGTTCGAAGTGATCGCAGCCACGGCGGCGTTCCGCCCCGACGGCCCCCTGCCGATCGCGATCGCGCGCTTCCAGTACGAGGTGTCGCAGGACCACGGCCCAGTCGAGACGCGCGAGGCGTTCTTCGCGTGCGGGCTGCTGCACGACCAGTGGGGGCTCGCACAGCCGGCCTACCGCGGGCACACGGTCCCGTTCCTGGTGTCCGAGCACTTCGTGTTGAGCAACATGGGCGCGCCGGATGCGGTCGAACTCGATCCCGGCGACGGTGGCGGGTTCCGGGCGGTGCAGATGGGAACGCCGCTGGTCGTCACGTACGGCGCGGGCGCCGGCTCGGCGCAGGTTGCGGTCCGTTGCCAGTACGGCACCGACATTCGCCTGGCCAACTTCACCCTGACGCTCAGCGCGCAGCCCGCCGCGCCGGTCCCCGACGAGGCCTGGCCGCTGAAGGCCGAGAACGGCAACAGCGGGACCGCGTGGGTCTACCACGCCCACGGTGCATCCGCGATCAGCCGCCCGCTGATCATGGTCGAGGGCTTCCCCGGCGGCCATCCGCCCGATTACCTCTACGACGTTCTCGACCAGCAGGGGACCGCGATCGCGCTGCGGGACGCCGGGCGCGACATCGTGGTCGTCGGCCTGGATCAGGGGATGGACCTGGTGCAGCGCAACGCTGACGTGCTCGTCGAGTGCATCCGGGAGGCGATCAAGCGCACCAGCCAGCCGCTGCTCGTCGGCGGCATGAGCATGGGCGGGCTGATCAGCCGTTACGCGCTGATGGCGATGGAGGCGCGCGGCGAGCAGCACAACACGGACACGTTCCTGAGCATCGACACGCCGCACGCCGGCACGTACACGACGCTCGGCGCGCAGTGGTTCGTGCACACCTACCTGCCGATGCTGCCTGCGCTCGCGGGCTATGCGGCGCTGCTCGACTCGCCGGCCAACCAGCAATTCGACATCTACTGGGTGCACGACGGGGCGGTCCAGACGAGCCCGCTGCGCGAGGAGCTGGTCCGTGACCTGGCGGCCCTGGGCGACTACCCGAAGAAGCCGCGGCTGCTGGCGATCTCGAGTGGACGCGGGGATGGCGCGCGCACCGCGCCGGCCGGCGCCCAGACGCTTGCCTGGAGCGGCGAGCCGTGGATCACGGCTGAGCTCCACACGCTCGCCGACGGCGCGGCGGGCGTGATCGGGCAGGGGAGCTGGTACCAGGCCAACCCGCCCGAGCTGCCGTCGTTGTCGTTCGACGCGGGCGTTGCCTGGGAGGGCGCCCCGGGCGGCCAGGAGCCCTACAACGGGCAGGTCGCCGCGATCGCGGCAGGGGTCGGCTGCGGGAGCGTCGTGCACGCCTACGACAGCACGTGCACGGTGCCGACGGTGAGCGCGCTGGACCTCAAGCAGGACCCGTTCACGCCGGTGCCGGCACCCGGGTCGGGCGCCAGCCCGTTCGCCGACTACGCGTTCTCCAGCGACAACGAGGAGCACCTCACGATCACGCCCCAGGTGAGCGCGTGGCTGCTCGGCGCGCTCGGCGCCACGGTCGACGGCTGGAACCCGGCCACGTTCAACCCGCACGACCTGGCGTTCCTCGCGGATCCCTATCCCACCTACATTCGATTCCGCGAGCACTTCCCGATCTATCCGGTCCCGCTCTATGCCACCGACTGGATGTTCCGCTACGAGGACTGCCAGACGGTGCTGACCGCCAAGGACGTGTGGATCAAGAACTCGCCGATTGGCTCGGCGCCGGCCTACGGGCCCTACGGGGCGATGGCGAACTTCCCCGAGGGCCTGTTCGCGTCCGACCCGCCGCTGCACACGCAGCTGCGGGAGATCCTCGAGCCGATGTTCAACATCGTGATCCAGTCCGCGCCGGGGTTGGCGCGCCAGTTCGCGGGTCCGCTGCTCGCCACGGCCAAGCAGCACGGGCGCATGGAGCTGATCCAGGACTACGCGTTGCCGCTGCCGTCGAGCGTGCTGTTCGCGCTGCTCGGGATCCCGAACGACCCGGGCGTCTGGAGCGGCCTGATCACCTGGCAGGCGGCGATCGCCGCGGCCCACGACATCACGCAGACGCCGGCGGTTCGCGGGACCGGGGCGACGTGCTCGATGGCGCTGAACTCGTTCTTCGAAGGGATGCAGCTCGCCAACGACGCGAAGCCGACGGAGGGCCTGTTCGCGCAGATCTGCGACGCATTCGCCAAGGCCGGGTTGAGTCCGCAGGAGGTCCAGATGTGCGCCATCGACTTCCTCGTCGCGGGGTATCTTTCGACCACGTTCATCATCGGCACGGGCGTGCGCAACCTGCTGCTGAACCCGGACCAGATGTCGGCGCTGCGCAAGGACCCGTCGCTGGTCGGGAACGCGCTGGAGGAGATGCTGCGGATGGACGGGCCCGTGCAGGTGATCGACCGCTACGCGGCCGTCGACACCGAGGTCGGGGGCCACGCGTACCCGAAGGGCTCGAAGGTCACGGCGGTCGTCGGCTCGGCCGACCACGACCCGGCCGTGTTCCCCGATCCCGAGGCGTTCGATATCGAGCGGTCGGGTGAGGCGCACATGGCGTTCGGGGACGGCATCCACTACTGCATCGGCGCGCCGCTGGTGCGGCTCGTCGGCCCGGTGGCGATCGAGCGGTTGATCAACGAGTTCCCGAACCTCGCGCTGGACGGCGACCCGCAGTGGCAGACCGATCCGTACCTGCGCGCGGTCACGAACCTCCCGCTGCGGTTCTAGTCGTAAGTCCCCGGCGTTGGTTGGCGGTCCGCGAGAGAAGATTGAGCCGCGTAGCGCCAGGTGTGGGCCCCCAAAACCGCGATAGTCGCGGTTCTCGGGGCCCACGGCCGCTGACGGCCGCCCCGCCACCGCGGGATCCACAGCCAGACCGCGGCTTCCCTTGTGCGGGCTACCCGCGTCTGCGAGTGTCGGCCCATGAGGGGGTGGCGCCGCGAGATCGTCGCCTTGCCCCACGGCGCCGGCGCGCCGCCGACGCGCAGCATCGTCATCGCGCACTACCGCGCACCGGCTCCCGCGGCGCCGCGCGCGCCGCGCCGCGTCCGCCTGACCCGCGGGCACAACACCGAGCGGGTGTCGTGGAGCCGATCGCCCGGCGCGAAGCGCTACGTCGTCCGCGCGACGCTCCGGGATGGCCGGCGCCAGGAGTTCCCGGTCAAGTCGTCCCGGCGCTTCGCGGTCCTCCGCCACGTCCCGGGACCGGACGCCGGGACCATCAGGGTGTACGCCATCGGGCCCGACGGGCTCATCAGCAGGCCCGGGGTCGCGAAGCTGAAGGCGGTGCACGCCCGCCGGCACAGGGCCGCGTCCAAGAAGAAGCGCCGCGGCGTCAGAGTGGCGCTCACGCACCCGCGCGACTGACCTTTACCACCTACCCCCCGGCGCCTTTACCGCCTCGCCCGAACCTCTCTCGCCATGAGGACCGCAACGGGCGGTCCGGGAGGAAGGAAAGGCAACAGGCACATGCTCCGCCACCAGCAGTTCATTCGCAGCCTCGCGCTGACCGGCATGGCGATTGCCGCGCTGATCGCGCCGCACGCCGCGTCGGCCCGCCCGGCCGCGGACCCGCAGCACCTGCCGGGCAGCCATGCGCAGATCAGCCACGCGCAGATCGACCTGCGGACACCGGATGCGGTGACGCCGGTCGAGTTCACGCACACGAAGGTGGATCTGCGTTCGCCGGATGCCGCGACTCCGGTTCAGCTGCCGGCGACCAAGGTCGACCTGCGGACGCCTGACACGCAG
Organism: Actinomycetota bacterium; assembly: GCA_005883905.1. Classification (GTDB taxonomy): domain Bacteria; phylum Actinomycetota; class Thermoleophilia; order Solirubrobacterales; family Solirubrobacteraceae; genus AC-49. The sequence goes on along the minus strand of VAYD01000204.1, from coordinate 7,222 downwards.
GTGCCGGTCCAGGTGCAGCCGACCAAGATCGATCTGCGGTCCCCCGACACGCAGGTGCCGGTCCAGCCGACGGCGCCGAAGGTCGGCGCGCCCGTCGCGCAGCCCAAGGGCAGCACGAACGACTTCGACTTCGGCTCGGCCGCGGTCGGAGCGGGCATCGCGCTGCTGATCGCCATGGCGGCGGTCGGGGCGATGGTCGCGATCAACCGCCGGCGCCCGGTCACGCTCGGGCACTGAACAAGCGGACGGTCCAGTAGGGCAAGGAGGCCGACCGGGGAGGCCCGCCAAACGGCGGGCCTCCTTGCGTGCGTGGTTCAGGCGCCGGCCACGTACCGCAGCGCCCGCCAGCGGGCGCCGAGGCCGTGGTAGCGAGCGAGCTCGCGGCCGTTGGAGAGGTAGACGGCCCATCCGCCGGGGATTGGTCGAAGCATCAGAGTCAGCGCTGCCATATCTACGATGTCTTATCGGCACGCCGATTCGTGACACGAGTCAGTCGAGCCACGTTCCCCGGCGCATGAGCTGCCGGCCGGGGAGCTCGTCGGACTCGCGCCACGCCTGGATCGCGTCGGGCGTGATCCGCAGGTAGACGTACTCCTCGGGCGCGGCCCGAGGGTCAAACCCTGTCGCCTGAGCGTGCGCGTCCTCGAGCT
>VAYD01000204.1:1498-6528 GCA_005883905.1 Actinomycetota bacterium | reverse complement strand
CACGACGTCGCGCGTCGTGCCGAGCGCGACACGCGCCCATCGCGCCCGCATCAGGTTCCTGGCCGTGCGGCTCGCGCGCGGCGTCGCGATGGTCAGCTGTGCGCCGTCCCAGTGGTAGGACAGCGGGACGAGGTAGGCGTCGCCGTTCTCATTGGCGGACGCGACCCAGAGGTCGATGTCGCGGCCGAGCTTCTCGAGCGTGTCGCGTTTGCGCTGTGATCGTGGTCGAGGATCCATGACGCATAGCATCCAGCGTGTTTCGCCGCCGATGCCCTCCACGCCCTCGTCCACGCCGCACCGCGCCGCGCTCGACGGCGTCCGCGGGCTGGCCGCGCTCGGCGTGCTCGTGTTCCACGTCTGGCTGTACCGCGACAACCGCCACCACGGCGCGCGCCACGCGCTGCTGGACCACCTGCTGTTCTCGGCGAACGCCGGGCTGATCGCGTTCTTCGTGCTCTCGGGCTTCCTGCTGTACCGGCCGTACGCGCGCGGGAACGCGCCGGGCGCCGGCGAGTACGCGAGGCGCCGCATCACTCGCATCGTGCCCGCGTACTACGCGTGCGGGCTCGGGTGCTTCCTCCTCTACTCAACGGTCGGGCCGGACAACATCCTGCCGAAGGCCCGCGAGCTGCCCGCGTTCGCACTGTTCGCGCAGAACTACTCGCTCACCACGCTCATGCAGCTGAACCCCGTCCTGTGGACGCTGAGCGTCGAGGCGGCGTTCTACATCGCCCTGCCGCTGATCGCCCTCGTGACGCGCGGGCGCGAGGCGTTCCTGGTCGCGCTGGTGGTCGCGGGCGTGGGCTTCAATGTCCTCGACCAGACGGCGTTCCACAGCGAGATCCCGGGCAAGACGCTGCCCGCGTACATCGGGATCTTCGCGATCGGGATGCTCGCCGCGCTGGTGTTGGAGCGCCGCAACAGGGCTCTCACACGATCTTCAACTGCGTGGTGCATGCTCCTGGGCGTCGCGATCGTGATCCTGCGCGCCGCGTGGACAGAGTCCCCCGTGTTCCCCGACCCCGTCCTGCGGGGTGCGCTGCTGGCACCCCTGTCGGCGGTCGGCTTCGCGCTGGTGATCGCCGCCGCGGCGCGGGGGACGGGACCGTCGATGTCGTGGCTGCGCTGGACGCCGCTCGCGTACGCCGGCCTGGTCTCGTACGGCCTCTATCTCTGGCACGTCCCGGTGATCCTCGTGCTCGACGAGCGCGGGGCGCTGCCCACGGCGCTCGTGCCGCGGCTCGGGATGGTCCTGGCGATCACGCTCGCCATCGCGACGGTGAGCTGGCGCCTGATCGAGCAGCCGGTGCTCCGCGGGCGCCGTCGCGCGAAGCTGACGCCCGCGCTTGAGGCTGCATGAGGAAGAGCGCCGCGATCATCGCGCTCGTGCTGGGGTGGGCGCTGATCATGCAGTCGCTCGGATGGGCGCAGACGTCGTACTACGCGTTCGTCAAGTCGCTGAGCCACGGGCACACGTCGATCGACGCCTACCACTGGGAGACGCGCGACAAGAGCTACATCAACGGCCACTTCTACTCGGTCAAGGCGCCGGGCCTGGCGTTGGTGCTGACGCCGCCGTTCATGGCGCTCGATGCGGTCGGCGCGCCGACGCTCGCCCGCAAGGCCGCCGACACCGCCCGCGCCGGAGGCGCGCGCCAGTGGACCTACCGCGGGCTCAACGTCCACGCCTACGGCTACAACGCGCAGCGCGCCGCCGAGATCAAGCGCCGGCTCGAGATCCAGGCGCCGATGGTCTGGGCGCTCGGGCTGTTCGGCACCGTGCTGCCGGCGCTGCTGCTGCTCCTGCTGACGCGCCGCCTGGTGGATCGCATCGAACCGGGCCTCGGGACGCTGACGGCGGTGACGCTCGGCGGCGCGACGCTCGTGATGCCGTTCGCCGTGAACCTCTTCAGCCACGTCCTGGCCGCGCTGCTGGCGTTCGCGGCGTTCGCGCTCGCCTGGCGAGAACGCGAGCGCGCGGAGCCGAACATGCGGGACATCGCGCTCGCGGGCGTGCTGGCCGGGCTGGCCGTGACGACCGAGTACCCGCTCGCGATCGCGGGGGCGATCGTGGGCGTGTACGTCGCGCTGCGCGGCCTGCGGCGCGCCGCGGTCTACGCCTTCGGCGTCGTGCTCGGCGTGCTGCCGCTGCTGATCTACAACCTCCTCGCGTTCGGCTCGATCACGACGCTCTCGTACAAGAACGCGGTCAACGAGCAGGGCCGCAGCGGCCACGAGACGCTCGGGCTCAACGGCGACGGCCTGTTCGGGATCGGGATGCCGAAGCCGCGCTACGCGCTGGAGCTCCTGCTCTCGCCGCGCGGCCTCGTCGTCGTCACGCCGATCGTGCTGATGGGGCTGCTCGGGACGGTGCTGCTGTGGCGCCGCGGCCGGCGCGCGGAAGCGGGAGTGATCGGCGCGGTCGTCGCCGCGTACTTCGTCTACGACGCCGGCTACTGGCTGCCGATGGGCGGCGGCTCGCCCGGGCCGCGCTTCCTGATCCCGACGCTGCCGTTCCTGGCGGTCGGCATCGCGGCCGCGTGGCGGCGCTGGCCGGGGCCGACGCTCGCGCTTGCGGTGCCGAGCGCCGTGACGATGATCGCCGCGGCGATCACGTACCCGCTCGTCACGTTCGGCCACACGGCCGACTGGAGCCAGCGGGCGAGCGACGCGAACTTCCAGCACACGGTGCTGTCGCTGTTCGGGCTGGACAACGGGTGGCTGGCGGTCGCGCCCGTGCTCGCCGCCTTCCTCGCCGCGGCGGTGCTCGCCTGGCGCTCGGCGCCGCGCCTGCGCGTCGGGTTCAGCGGCTGGCCGGTGCTTGCCGCGTGGGGGCTGATCGCCGGCTATCTGGCGCCGAGGATCGGCGAGACCGTGATCGCCGGGCGCGTCGTCGGCCCGGTCGGGATCGTCGACCATCGCGGGCACGGCCAGCTCGTCGTCTGGGCGCTGATCGCCACGGGCATCTCGCTCGCCGTCGCCGGCTGGCGCTCAGCGAAGGTCGTAGACGACGAGGCGCCCACGGACCGTCCGCGTGATCCTGAGCCCGGCGACCGGTCGGGCCCGCCAGTCTTCCCACGGCGTCCCCGCCAGCCGGTCGGCGTGCAGCACCACGGTCCGGAGCCCGAGACGACGTAGCGCGCCGACCGACGCGCGGTCCGGGAACCCGTTCGCCTGCGTGAGGATGCGATCGGTGCGCTGCGGCGTGATGCTGCTGCGGCCGTTGACCATCTTCGGGAAGCCGTCGGTCGACCACAGCAGGTAGCGGCGGTTGTCGTCGGCGGCGGCGGGGAGCTGGAGCAGCGGCGCCGGGAGCGAGGCGAGCGCTGCGGGGGGCTGCGGCGCAGGCGGATGCGGAGCCGGCGCCCTCGGCGAGGATCGCGACGACGGCGACCGGCGCGAGCCAGCGCCGGCGTGAAGCGCCGGCCGCCGCGAGCAACGCGAGCGCGAGCGTCGTGAACGTGTGCAGGCGCTCGGGCACGCGGATGCCGGACCAGCCCGGGACGACCTCGTAGAGCGCCCGGTACGGGAGGAAGCGCCCGAGCCCGTCGACCTCGAACCCGAGCGACAGGACGGCGAACACCAGCGCGGCGGCGACGAGGCCGAGGCGCAGGCGGCGCGGCCAGCCGCGCCAGGTCGCGCCGAGGATGGCGAGCACGAACGTGGCGAGGCCGAGGAAGAGCGTCTGCTCGGGGACCGCCGGGAGATCGTCTCGCGACGTGATCGGTCCCCAGACCGGGTTCAGCGACGACGCGGTCGCGAACATGCGCGGGCCGACGCTGTAGACCGCGACGGTCCGCGGGCTGCGCTCGGCGGCGGGCTCGTCGGAGCGCACGCGCACGTAGGGGACGGCGAGCGACGTTGTGACGACCGCGACGGTGGCGATGCCGGCGATCGTGGCGCGGGGGGCGACGATCGGCCGGCCGAGGAGCAGCCAGACGAGGGGCGCCCCGAGGAGGAGGGCGAGCAGGAACGGCAGCCCGAGCGAGAACCCGATCGACACCTGCCACGCGACCAACGCCCATCCCGCGTACACGAGGCCCGGGCGGTCGCGGCGGTAGCCGGCGACCAGGAACGCCAGCGACAGCGGGATCGCGCCGCTCGACAGGATGTGCAGGTGGCCGCCCTGCTCGAGGCGCCACGGCGAGTACGCGAACGCCGCGCCCGCCACGCACGCGGCGGCCGGCCGCAGGCCGAGCTCGCGGGCGAGCGCGTAGGCGCCCGCGAACGCCAGGGCGCTCGCCAGCAGAAACACGACGCCGTAGCGCGCGATCGCCACCTCGACGCCGCCGCCGGGGATCGCCAGCGGCGCGTAGCCGACCAGCGCGTCGGACAGCGCCAGCGTGTCGTGCCCCGGCCAGAACTGGTTGGACTGGAAGAAATGCAGCGGCTGGTGGGCGAGCGCATGCCCGCCCCACGCGAGCTGCCACGCCTGCGACAACGGATCGCCCAGGTCCTTCGGGATGTCGGTGCCGAGGTGCAGGACCAGCGGCCAGAACATGACCACCGCGAGCGCGATCGCGCCGCCTGCGAGCAGCGCCACCTCGCGCCGGGTCCAGTGCGTAGCCACGAGGGCGCGCATTATTGTCGAGACGATGGGTCCAGCTCAGGTGGCGCGCGCGATCATCGAGGAGAACGCGTTCCTCGTCATCTGGGATCTCAGCAGCCCGTTCGGGCGGCCAGCATGCTGCACAGTGCGTTCCATCCCGGTGTGGCATAGCAACACCAGGATGGAACGGAGTCACCGCTACGGCGCTTCGAGATCGATCTCCTGCGACCAGGCGTAGGTCTGGTAGCCGCCCGCGCTCTCCAACTGGCCCGCGTCCTCCCACCAGAAGCGGACCTCCAGGGCGAACGCGTAGGCCGGGCCCGGCGTCAGCGACGGCAGGGCCTTATCGGTCTTGCCGCTCCAGTGCCACTCGTCGGTCCACGTGCCGGATCCGCTGAGCACGTGGCCGTCGCGGACGATCGCGAAATGGACCGGCGTCGGCGAGGGATGGGGAGTGCCGCCGCTGTTGCCCCCGGCCGGC
>VAYD01000204.1:0-1490 GCA_005883905.1 Actinomycetota bacterium | reverse complement strand
AGCTTTGCGCTTTCGAACTGCGACATCGGGGGCATTCAGCTGACCTCCATTCGTTTGACACGTTGCATTGCGGCCACGTTGCCCTTGCGCCCGTGCAAGGCGCAACCCGCTTCGAGGGCCGCCTCCGCGTCGGCCGTCCGGCCCGCCAGCCGCAGGACCGTCGCGAGGTCCAGCAGCGCGTGGCCGTGGTGGTAGAGCATGTCGGTCTGCTCGACCAGCGCGACCGCCTCGCGTGCGAGCGCCGCGCCCTCGTCGAACTGCTCGCGCCGCGCGAGCACCTTCCCCTGCACGCCGCGCCACATGACCTGCGTGACGAGGTCCTCCGGCGGCGCCGTTCGAGACGCCAGCTCGCACAGCTCTGCCGCCTCGTCGAGGCGCTCCTGCTCGTAGATGGCCTCGGCGAGCATCGCCGCGGTCGTGGCGAGCGTCGCCCCGTCGCCGCCCATCCGCGTCAACTCGTCGTAGCCCACGCGCAGCTGCGCCTCGGCGACGTCCGGGCGCCCGGCGAGCAGCTCGACGAGCGCCTCGTGATGCGACACGGCCGACTGCATCCGGCCGAGCTCGCCCAGGATCGCGTTGCCCTCTCGGATCAGCTCGCGCGCGTGGTCGAAGTCGCCGGTCATCGCGTGCAATGCGCCGAGCGGATGCAGCGTCAGCGCAACGGCGAGCGGGCTGCCCGAGACCTGGCGGCGGGTCTCCGTGCAGCGCTCGATCGCCTCGGGCACCGGCGTGGGGCCGAACACCGAGCCTGACGCCTGCCAGCCGAGAATCTCGAACAGCTCGCGATCGTCGCCGGCGTTGCGCGCGTGCTCGGCCGCGTGGTCCCAGGCTTCGTCGGCGTCCGCGATGCGCCCGGACAGCCACGCGATCGCGGCGCGCACGCTCCACGCCCTGCTCTGCCCGTGCTCGTCGTGGTGGCGGGCGAGCACCGCGAGCGCCGCGGTCGCGACCTCTGCGGCGGCCTCGACCTCGCCGCCCGGCTCCGTCTCCAGCCGGACGAGCTCGCGCTCGACTCGCGCCAGCGCCTCCATGTGCTCGTCGCCCGCCGCCTCGGCCTGCTCGATCGCGCGCGTGAGCAGCGGGCCCGCGTCGGCCAGACGGCCGGCGTCGTACAGCGCGGCGCCGAGGCGCGGCAGGAGCTCGAGGTCGTCGAGCAGCGCGACCGCCCGCTCCAGCAGCGCCGCGCCCGCGCGCGCGTCGCCGCGGGCCAGCGCGGCCCGGGCCGCGTGCTCCAGCCGCGAGGCCGCCTCGTCGCCGAGCTCCTGCGTCGCCGTGCCGAGGTCGGCGCGCAGCAGGTGCGCCTGCTCGAGGTTGAACGCAACGATCTCCTCCGGCGTCTCCGGCCGCTCGTCGAGCCAGCGCCCGAGCCGCTCATGCAGCTCCGCGCGCAGCTCCTTCGACAACCCCTCGTAGGCCGCCTCGCGCACCAGCGCGTGCGCGAACCGGAACGCGTCCTCGCCCGGCAGCTGCGGGCGATCGACGCGGATCAG
>VAYD01000203.1:12322-18153 GCA_005883905.1 Actinomycetota bacterium | reverse complement strand
TCAGGACGCCGGCGAGCAGGATGAACAGGACGAGCCCGCCGGTCCAGGCCAGCCCGACGAGCGCGAGCGCGCTCGGGTCGTTGTGCAGCTCGTAGACCTGCCAGGCCACGGCGACCGTGTAGATGCCGTCGCCGAGCAGCGAGACGGTCATCCCGGTCCAGAGCAGCGCGAAGTCGCGCTCGCGGAGCGGCCGCAGGAGCTTCACCGTCCGGCATGGTGGCAAACGGATGGGTCGCCACCCGCCCCGGATGTCGCAACCGTGGCGTCTATCGTGGCAATCGCATGCGCATCGCCATCGACGGCCCCGCGGGGGCCGGGAAGTCCACCGTCGCCCGCGCCGTCGCAGACGCGCTCGGCTGGGAGTACCTCGACTCGGGCGCGATGTACCGCGCCGCGGCCCTCAACGGCAGCGAGCACACGGACATTCGCTTCGACGGCGGTCGCGTGCTCGCCGACGGGGAGGACGTGACCGAGGCGATCCGCACGCCCGCGGTCACCGCGGCGGCGTCGCAGCTCGCCGGGGACCCGGAGAAGCGGAAGGTGCTCATCGCCGCGCAGCGCGCGCTCGTCAGCCAGGGCGACTGGGTCATCGAGGGCCGCGACGCTGCGACCGGCATCGCGCCGGACGCGGAGGTGAAGGTGTTCCTGACGGCTTCGCCGCAGGAGCGCGCGCGGCGCCGCGCGGCGCAAGAGGGCCGTCCCGTGGAGGAGGTGCAGCGCGAGCAGGCGGCGCGCGACGCCGCCGACGACACGCTCGGCCGCTCCGTGCTGACTCCTGCGCCTGGCGCCGTCGAGATCGACACCACAGGCCTCTCGCTCGACGAGGTCGTCCGGCGCGTGGCGGACCTGGCATGAAGGTCGCGGTCGTCGGCTATCCGAACGTCGGCAAGTCCTCGCTGGTCAACCGGCTGAGCGGGACGCGCACCGCCGTCGTCCACGAGCGATCCGGCATCACGCGCGATCGCAACGAGATCGCCGCGGAGTGGAACGGGCGCCGGTTCACGCTGATCGACACCGGCGGGATGGACCTCGTCGACGAGGACCCGATGGCCGGCTCGATCCGCGAGCAGGCGCGGACGGCGCTCGCCGACGCGGCCGTCGCGGTGCTGGTCGTCGACGCGAAGTCCGGCGTTCGGCCCGGCGACGAGGAGATGGCCGACCTGCTGCGCCGCGCGACGATCCCGGTGCTCGTCGCGGCCAACAAGATCGACGCCGCGCAGGACATCCCGCTGTCTGCCGACTTCTATCGGCTCGGCCTCGGCGAGCCGATCCCGGTGTCGGCGGCGCAGGGGCTCGGCAGCGGCGACCTGCTCGACGCGATCGTCGAGCGGCTGCCCGAGGGCGACGCCGCCGACGAGGACGACGAGCTGACTCGGCTGGCGGTGATCGGACGGCCGAACGTCGGCAAGTCGTCGCTGGTCAACCAATTCGCCGGCGCCGAGCGTGTGATCGTGAGCGAGGTTGCCGGCACGACGCGCGACGCGATCGACCTGCAGCTCGAGGTCGACGGGCGCCCGCTCGTCGTGGTCGACACGGCGGGGATGCGCCGTCAGGCGAAGGTCAGCGACAACGTCGAGTACTACACGACGCTGCGCTCGCAGCGGGCGGCCGAGCGGGCGGACGTCGCGCTCGTCGTGTGCGACGCCGGCGACGGCGTGACGTCGCAGGACCTGCGCATTGCGGAGCTCGCGATGAAGGCGGGTTGCGCGACGGCGCTCGTGCTCAACAAGTGGGACATCAGCGCGCTGGCCGAGGAGGACCTCGATTACCAGCGCGCGGTCGTGGCCAACAAGCTGCGCCTGCGCCCGAAGGTGCTGACCGCCAGCGCCAAGACCGGGCGCAACGTCGGGCGCGTGCTGCAGGAGGCGGTCGCCCTCGGCGACCGCATGCGCACGCGCATCCCGACGCCGGAGCTCAACCGCTTCGTCGCCGAGACGGTCGAGGCGCGCCAGCCGCCGGCGAAGCAGGGCCACCGGCTGCGGCTGCTGTACATGGCGCAGTTCGAGGTGCGCCCGCCGCGCTTCGCGATCCAGGTCAACTCCCGCAACCGGGTGACGCGCGACTACGCCTACTTCGTGGAGAATCGGTTGCGCTCGCGGTTCGGCATGGACGGCGTGCCGCTGATCATCGACTTCAACGAGCGTCAGAGCCGCGAGCGCTGACGCTTCATCGCTACGCTTCCCGACTCCACATGAGCCAATACGCCGACAACGAGTACCTGTTCACATCCGAGTCCGTCACGGAGGGTCATCCCGACAAGGTCGCCGACCAGATCTCCGACGGCGTGCTCGACGCGGTCATGCGCGACGACCCCTACGGCCGCGTCGCCTGCGAGACGCTCGTGAACACCGGCCTCGTGGTCGTGTCGGGCGAGATCTCCACGACGACCTACGTCGACATCCAGGACATCGTGCGCGAGACGATCCGCAAGATCGGCTACACCGACGCCGACCTGGGCTTCAGCGCCGATTCGTGCGCCGTCATCAACGCGATCGACAAGCAGTCGCCCGACATCGCCCAGGGCGTCGACCGGGCCTACGAGGCGCGCACCGACGCCTCCGACGACGACGAGCTCGACGTCGCCGGCGCCGGCGACCAGGGGATGATGTTCGGCTACGCGACGAACGAGACGCAGTCGCTGATGCCGCTGCCGATCTCGCTCGCGCACCGGCTGGCCGAGCGCCTGTCTGCCGTGCGCAAGGCCGAGACCGTCAACTACCTGCGTCCCGACGGCAAGACGCAGGTGTCGGTCCGCTACCGCGACGGCCGCCCGGTCGAGATCGAGAAGTTGCTGATCTCGACGCAGCACAAGGAGGGCGCGGAGCTGCTGCTGCCCGACGACCTCTGGGAGCACGTCGTCGAGCCGATCCTGCCAAAGGACCTCTACGACCCCGCGAAGCTGCGCCGCAACTTCATGGTCAACCCGACGGGGCGCTTCGTCATCGGCGGCCCGGTCGGCGACGCCGGCCTGACGGGCCGCAAGATCATCGTCGACACCTACGGCGGCATGGCCCGCCACGGCGGCGGCGCGTTCTCCGGCAAGGACCCGTCGAAGGTCGACCGCTCAGGCGCGTACGCCGCGCGTCACGTGGCCAAGAACGTCGTCGCGGCGGGGCTCGCCGACCGCTGCGAGGTCCAGGTCGCCTACGCCATCGGCGTGGCGCACCCGATCAGCGTGATGGTCGAGACGTTCGGCACCGAGAAGATCGGGCGCGCGAGGATCGCGCAGCTCATCGACGAGCACTTCGACCTGCGCCCGGGCGCGTTCCGCGAGGAGCTGAAGCTGCACCGGCCGATCTACCAGAAGACCGCCGCCTACGGCCACTTCGGCCGCGAGGACCACGACTTCACGTGGGAGCGCACCGACAGGGCCGCCGCGCTCAAGGAAGCCGCCGGGCTCAGCTCTGAGCCTGCTGCGACTGCCTGACGGCAGCGTCGACCTGCTTCGCCACGCCGCCGGGATCGGCGACGCCCCAGAACGCGAACTCGGAGTCTGGGGCGTCGGTTCCGGCCGTGTCGAAGTCCACGACGCCGACGCCGAGCATCCGCTGGATCACGGTCTGGTCGGTGTTGACGTTCTGCACGCGCACCAGCCGCGTCTCCTGGCTGTGGCGCGAGAGGATGCCGCGCTGGATGGCGAGCCGCTCGTTCGTGATCGCATAGCGCGTCCCGATCCGCCGGATCCACCCGATCAGGACGACGACCGCGAAGAGCACGACGAACACGCCGACGCCGGAGCCGGTGCTGCTGATCAACCCCACGATCGCGCCGATCGCGGCGGCCACGAGCGTCCCCGTGATGTAGAAGCCGACGATGGCCCGCCACGACGGCCGGCCTTCGAACAGCAGCGTCTCACCCTCGTGCAGTTCCATGGCCGGACTCTACCCGCGCGGTCGGCGTCCGACTGAGCGCAACTCAGTTGCACCCTGCAAAAAAGGGGACAGACCCCGTAGCTGCATGGCGCTAGGGAGGGGCCTGACCCCTGCGCGATCTAACCTCGGCCCGGATGGACGTCATCAAGGTCGAGCCGCTGACGACGGCCCGCGCGCTGCGTGGGCCGTTCGACTACCGGCGTCCGGACGGGGCCGACGTGGGGTCGATCCTCGAGGTGCCTTTCGGCCGTCAGCGGCTGCGCGCGGTCGTGACCGGGCTCGCCGCGGAGTCCGAGCACGAGCTGGCCGATCCGCTCCGCGTCCTGCCCGACAGCGTCCCGGCCGAGCTGGTGGAGCTGGCGCTCTGGATGGCCGACGAGTACGTGTCGACGCCGGCGCGGGCGCTCGGCCTGGTGCTGCCGCCGCCCGGGCGCGAGAAGACGGCGCTGTGGGCCGAGCGGGCGCACGGCGCGAACGGACGCCTCACCGAGCGCCAGCAGGCGCTGCTCGACAGCCTGCCGCGCTGGACCGGCCCCGACACCGCCGCGCTGCGGCGCTTGGAGAAGCGCGGCCTCGTCACAATCGGGCCGCGCGGGCAGCGCCGGGCGGTCACGCACCATCTCGTCGGCGCGCGCGACCGGCCGCAGCTTACGCCCGACCAGGCGAGCGCGATCGACGAGATCCTCCAGGGCGGCCGCACGCTGCTGCACGGGGTGACGGGCTCGGGCAAGACCGAGGTCTACCTGCAGCTCGCCGAGCGCGTCGAGGGCGGCGTGATCGTGCTCGTACCCGAGATCGCGCTGACCCCGCAGGTCGTCGCCCGCTTCGTCGAGCGCTTCGGCGACACGGTCGCCGTGCTGCACTCGAAGCTCAGCGTCGGCGAGCGCTACGACGAGTGGCGGCGACTGCGCGACGGCGAGGCGCGCATCTGCGTCGGCCCGCGCTCGGCCGTCTTTGCGCCTGTCTCCGAGCTCGGCCTCGTCGTGGTCGACGAGGAGCACGACCCGTCCTACAAGCACGAGGGCGACCCGCGCTACGACGCACGCCTGGTCGCCGAGCGCCGCGCAGGCGCAGGCCTGCTCGTCTGCGGCTCGGCCACGCCGCGCTGCGAGTCCGCGCAGCGCCTCAGGCGCGTGCGGCTGCCCGAGCGCGTCGACGGCAGGCCGCTCCCGCCGGTCGAGGTGATCGACATGCGAACCGCCAAGAGCACCCTGCACCCGCGCACGCACGAGGCGCTGGTCGATGCGCGCAAGGCGATCGTGCTGTTGAACCGCCGCGGCTGGTCGAACTTCCTCACCTGCCAGACGTGCGGGCATGCATTCGAGTGCCCGGAATGCGACGTGACGCTTGTCCTGCACCGCGGCGAGGGCGTCCTCGCCTGCCACCACTGCGGCCACCGCGAGCCGGTGCCACGGCGCTGCCCGTCCTGCGGCGGCGTGTCGATCGCAAGGCACGGCGCGGGCACGGAGCGGCTCGAACATGAGCTTCCCGGGCCTGTCTTTCGCCTGGACGCGGACGTCCAGCACGCCGGTGAGGTGCTCGCGCGCTTCCTCGCGGCCGACCGCGGCGTGCTCGTCGGCACGCAGGTCGTCGCCAAGGGCCACGACTTCCCGGATGTCGAGCTCGGCGTCGTGCTCGACGCGGACGGCACGCTGCGGTTCCCGGACTTCCGCGCCGAGGAGCGCACGTTCGCGCTCGTCACGCAGCTCGCCGGCCGCGCCGGCCGCGGCACGAACGGTCGGGTGCTCGTGCAGACCGTCGCGCCCGACGCGCCCGCGATCCGGCTCGCAGCGCGCCACGACGCTGACACGTTCACCGCCGAGGAGCTGCGCCGCCGCGAGGCGCTCAGCTACCCGCCCTTCGCGACGCTGATCCGGATCGTCGCCGCCTCCGACCAGCCCGGCGCCGCGCAGGCCGCGGCGGCGGCGATCAGATCGGGGCTGGGGCCGGGCGCGCTCG
>VAYD01000203.1:10158-12311 GCA_005883905.1 Actinomycetota bacterium | reverse complement strand
AGGTCGTCGTCAAGGCCCGCGAGCGCCACGAGGCGATCGCCGAGGTGCGCGCGGCGGTCGCGGCCGCGGCCGCGGACAGGAAGCACCGCGGCACAAGCCTGAGCGTGGACGTGGACCCGCAATAACATCAGTGGCGATGGCAGAGGACCAGGTCACCGACTTCGAGGTCGAAGAAGTTGACAGCCCGCCGCCCCTGGACCCCGAGGTCGCCGAGCGCCGGCGGGTCGCGCTCCAGCAGGTGCGCCAGTACGGCGACCCGGTGCTGCGCACGAAGGCGCGGCCGGTCGAGGTCTTCGACGACGAGCTGCGCGCCGAGGTGGCGCGGATGGGCGGCCTGATGCACGACTCGCTCGGCATCGGCCTCGCGGCAACGCAGGTCGGTGTCCTGCATCGCGTGCTCGTCTACCGGGTCGAGCCCGACGCGCCGGTCAACGCGCTCGTCAACCCGGTCATCGAGTTCTCCAGCGACGACGAGGAGTGGGCCGAGGAGGGCTGCCTGAGCCTGCCCTCCGTCCACGTCGAGGTCGAGCGCCCGATGTTCGTCCGCGTGCGCGCGCAGGACGAACAGGGCAACGAGGTGCTCATCGAGGCATCGGGGCTCGAGGCGCGCGTGATCCAGCACGAGGTCGACCATCTCGACGGCGTGCTGATCCTCGACAGGACGCCCAAGGACCAGCGCAAGGAAGCGATGCGAGCCCTGCGCGAGGCCCTGGACGCCGCTTGAGGACCGTCTACCTCGGGACCTCCGACTTCGCCGCCGTGGTGCTCACGCGCCTCGCGCAGAGCGACCACCGCCCGTCGCTCGTGGTCACGCGGCCCGATGCGCGTAAGGGACGCGGCCAGGCGCTCAGGTCGCCGCCGGTGGCAGACGCCGCCCGCGCCCTCGGCATCGAGATCGACCAGCCGGAGTCGGTGAACGCCGACGAGGCGCGCGCGCGGATCGCCGCGGCGCAGCCCGACGCGCTCGTCGTGTGCGCCTTCGGCGCGCTGATCAAGGAGCCGCTCCTGAGCGACTACGAGATGGTCAACGTGCACCCGTCGCTGCTCCCGCGCTGGCGCGGCGCCGCCCCGGTCGAGCGCGCGATCATGGCGGGCGACGAGGAGACCGGCGTGTCGATCATGCGCCTCACGGCGGGATGGGACTCGGGCCCGGTCTGCCTCGCCGCAGGCGAGCCGATCGCCCGCGACGACACGTACGGAACGCTCGCGCCGCGGCTGCAGGAGCTCGGTGCGCGGCTGTTGGTAGAGGCGCTCGACGAGCGCCCGCCATACGTCGAGCAGGACGAGACGCAGGTCACGTACGCCGAGAAGATCGGCCCCGAGGACCGCACGCTGGACCTCGAGCGCCCGGCCATCGAGAACGAGCGGGTCGTGCGCGCGCTGACGCCGCACATCGGGGCGCGCATCGAGCTGCCGGGTGGCACGTTCCTCGGCGTCCGCGCGGCGAAGGCGACGCCCGACGGCCACCTCGAGCTGCTCGAGGTGCAGCCCGCCGGTGGGCGCGCGATGGCATACGCGGACTACGCGCGCGGCCACGCGCCGGTCCCGGGCGTCATCTGATGCGCGCGAGCCCGGCCCGGGTGGTCGCGCATCGCGTCGTGCGCCGCGTCTTCGAGGAGGACGCGTTCGCGGATCGCGCGTTCCGCGGCGAGGCCGCCGACCTGGATCCGCGCGAGCGCGCGCTGGCGATGCGCCTCGCCTACGGCACGATTCAGCGCAAGGGGACGCTGGCGTGGATCACCGGGAAGCTCGCGAAGGGCAGGCTCGAGCCCGGCGTCCGCGCCGCGCTGTGGATCGGCCTCTACCAGCTGCTCTACTCGGGCATCCCGGACCACGCGGCGGTCGCCGAGTCCGTCGAGCTCGCCAAGCCGAGTCAGGGCCACCGCGTCGTCAACGCGGTCCTGCGCCGCGTCCAGCGCGAGGGCGTCGAGCTGCCCGCCGACGACACGCCCGAGGGCGCGGCGATCCGCCACTCGCACCCGGAGTGGGTCGTGAAGCTGTGGTGGGACTGGCGCGGGCCCGACAGCACGCGCGCGCTGCTGATCGCCGACAACGAGCCCGCCGAGCACGCGCTGCGCGTGAACACACTCGTCGCCGGCGACTTCCCCGGCCGGCACGACCCGGAGCTGCCCGAGGCGCGGGTCCTCGACGGC
>VAYD01000203.1:7264-10150 GCA_005883905.1 Actinomycetota bacterium | reverse complement strand
GGCCCAGTCGCGCAGCTCGATGCACGTCGCGCGCGCCGTCGACCCGCAACACGGTGAGCGCGTCCTCGACCTCTGCGCCGCGCCGGGCGGCAAGACGACGCACCTGGCCGCGCTGATGGACAACGACGGCGAGATCGTCGCCGTCGAGCGCCACGAGGGGCGCGCCAAGGCGCTGCGCGAGACCTGCGCGCGGATGCGGGCCGAGATCGTCGACGTACGCGTCGGCGACGCGAAGGACCCGCCGGTAGAGGGCGAGTTCGACCGGATCCTCGTCGATCCGCCGTGCACAGGCCTTGGCACGCTGCGCTCGCACCCCGACCTGCGCTGGCGCGTGGTGCCGTCGGCGGTCGGCCGGCTGGCCGCCGAACAGGACGCGATCCTGGCCGCCGCGCAGCGCCATCTGCGCCCCGGCGGGCGGCTCGTGTATTCGGTCTGCACGCTCTCGCCGGGCGAGGAACGGCTGACCGGCACGTCGCAGCGGCGCCTATGGCCGCACGAAGACGACAGCGATGGCTTCTATATTGCCGTCGATGGCTGACCCCGCCGACGGCCCCTCGCTCGGGATGGAGTGCCCCGCCTGCCACGAGCCGTGGCTGCGCCCCTCGAGCCTCGCGGGGCGCTACCGCTGCGTCTCGTGCCTGCATCGCTTCGAGCTGCGCTCCGTCTGCCCGCACTGCGGCGAGCACGGCACGATCGTGCGCATGGCGGGATCCGAGAACGTCGCCTGCAACGTCTGCGGCGGCAGCATGCTCGTCGAGGTATGACCCGCCAGGTCGCCCCGTCGATCCTCGCGGCGGACTTCGGCCGGTTGCGCGAGCAGGTCAACGAGGTCGTCGCCGCCGGCGCGCGCGTGATCCACGTCGACATCATGGACGGCCACTTCGTGCCGCCGCTGTCGATGGGGCCGGGCGCGGTCGAGGCACTGCGCGACCTCGACGTGATCCTCGAGGTGCACATGATGATCGAGCAGCCCGAGCGCCAGATCGAGGCGTTCGCGCAGGCCGGCGCCGACCACATCACGATCCATGCCGAGGCCACGCCGCACGTGCACGGCACGCTGCAGCGGATCCGCGAGCTCGGCTGCCGCGCCGGGCTGGCGTTCTGCCCGAGCACGCCGCCCGCAATGCTCGCGGAGGTCGAGGTCGACATCGCGCTGTGCATGACGGTCAACCCGGGGTGGGGCGGGCAGTCGTTCATCCCGTCCTCGCCCGGCAAGCTCGAGCGGATGCGCGCGCTGCTCGGCGACGGGCCCGACCTCGAGGTCGACGGTGGGATCGACCGGGACACCGCAGGGCCGTGCGCGCAGGCCGGCGCGACGCTGTTCGTCGCCGGCACGTCTGTCTTCGGCGCCCACGATCCCGGCGAGGCATTTCGGGAGATCTCCCGCGCAGCGGGGTGCGGCTAGCCGTATGGTCGGCAGGCGCGGGATGGTCCACCATCACCCCTGCAGATGCCGATCACCGTCCTCATCGTCGACGACCACCCGAGCTTCCGCTCGGTGGCGCGCATGCTGCTCGAGACCGAGGGCTACGACGTGGTCGGCGAGGCACCCGACGGCGAGGCTGCGCTCGAGCTCGCCGAGCAGCTGCAGCCCGACGTCGTCCTGCTCGATCTGGGCCTGCCCGGGATCGACGGCTTCGAAGTAGCGCGGCGGCTCCCCGCCGGCCCCGCGATCGTCCTCGTCTCGAGCCGCGACAAGCGCGACATCGGGCCGCTGGAAGACCCGGTCAAGGGCTTCATCGCGAAGGCCGAGCTGACCGGCGACGCGCTGCGGGAGGTCCTCGCCACGTGAGCCTCCGCGTGCAGTTGTGGCTCGTGGGCCTCGCGGGCATCGCGCTGGCGGCCGCCGCCGGTGTCGCCACCGCCACCAGCCACCACGCCGACCTGCGCGGGCTGAACGCCACGTTCGGCACCCTGATCGGCGTCGCCTTCGTCGCGACGGGGCTATACGCGTGGTCGCGGCGGCCGGACAACCGCGTCGGCCCGCTCATGGTCGCGACGGGCTTCGCCTGGTCGGCCGTCGGCCTGTCGCAGGCCAACTCGGCGGCGATCTTCTCGATCGGGCTGGCGGTAGGTCCGCTGTACCTGCTCCTCGTGACATGGCTCGTCGTCGTGTTTCCCGACGGGCGCATGCCGTCGCGGCTCGCGCGCTGGCTGCTCGTTGTGGGCCTTGTCGACATCCTCGTCATCTACGAGCTCGGCGTGCTGCTCGACATCAGCACGAAGGACATCGGCAGCAACGTCCCGGACAACGTCTTCGCGATCGCGCACGCCCCCGGCGTCGCCGAGGTGTTCGACACGACGAGCGCGGCGATCGGCGCGATCATCATCGCGTCGATCGTGGCGCTCACGATCCGCCGACGGCGCGAGGCGTCACCGGTGGTCCGCAGAGCCGGTGCGCCGGTCCTGTGGACCGGGCTCATCTGCCTGTCGCTGATCGCGGTCAGTCTCGCGGTCGGATCGCTCGGCTTCTCCGACGTGATCCACGGCATCTGCGGCACCCTCGCGATGGTCGCCTTCCTCGCGCTGCCCTTCGCGTATCTCGCGGGCCTGATCCGCAGCCGCTATGCCCGGGCCGGGATGGTCGGCGACGTGCTCGCGGCGCTCAGCTCCCGCGCGGCGCTGCGCGACACGCTCGCCGAGGCGCTGGGCGATCCGTCGCTGCGGCTCGTCTACTGGACTGGCCGCTGGGTCGACCGCGAGGGACACGAGGTCGAGCTGCCGACCAACGGCGTGACCGAGGTCGAGCGCAACGGCGAGCGCATCGGCGCGATCGTCCACGACCCGGCGCTCGACGACGAGCCCGAGCTCGTCAACGCGGTCGCCGCTGCAGCCGCGCTGGCGCTCGAGAACGAGCGCCTCGAGGCCGAGCTGCGGGCACGTGTC
>VAYD01000203.1:0-7230 GCA_005883905.1 Actinomycetota bacterium | reverse complement strand
GCAGGCTGGAGCGCGATCTGCACGACGGGGCGCAACAGCGGCTCGTCGCGCTGTCCGTGCAGGTGGGGATGGCCAAGCGCAAGCTCCACAGCGATCCCGCGGCGGCCGAGGCGCTGCTCGGGCGCGCCGGCGACGAGCTGAGCCTCGCGCTGGAGGAGTTGCGCGAGCTCGCGCGCGGCATCCACCCGGCGATCCTGACCGACCGCGGGCTGGAGCCTGCGCTGCAGGCGCTGATCGACCGCGCGCCGCTCGAGGTCGAGCTCGCGCAGTCGCCCGCGGAGCGCCTCCCGGCGCCGGTCGAGGCCGCGGCCTACTTCGTCGTCGCCGAGTCGCTGACGAACGTCGCCAAGTACGCGGGCGCGCACCACGCGAGCGTGTCGGTGTGCGCGACGACGGCGTCGGCGGCGCCGACCCCGCCGCCGGGACCGGGCTGCGCGGCCTGGCGGACCGGCTGACGATCGTCGACGGCCGCCTCGAGGTCGTCAGCCCTCCGGGCGAGGGAACCCTGATCCGGGCGCAGATCCCATGCGCGTAGTCCTCGCCGACGACAGCGTCCTGCTGCGCGAGGGCGTCGCGCGGCTGCTCCAGGACGCCGGCATGGAGGTCGTCGGCCAGGCCGGCGACGCCGACGACCTGCTGCGCAAGGTCCGGGCCCACAAGCCCGACGTCGCCGTCGTCGACGTGCGCATGCCGCCGACGCACACCGACGAGGGCCTGCGCGCGGCGGCCGCAATCCGCGAGACGAACCCGGACACCGGCGTGCTCGTCCTGTCCGCCTACATCGACGAGGGGCCGGCGCTCGAGCTCATATCGGACGGCGCGGAAGGCCTCGGCTACCTCCTGAAGGATCGTGTGGGCGACGTCGACGGGTTCGTCGATGCCGTACGCCGCGTCGGCGGCGGCGGCTCGGCGCAAGCGCCGGGCCGACCCGCTCGAGGGCGTCACGCCGCGCGAGCGCGAGGTGCTCGGCCTGATGGCCGAAGGCCGCTCCAACCATGCGATCGCAGAAAGCCTTGTCGTCACGGAACGCGCCGTGGAGAAGCACGTCACGTCCATCTTCGGGAAGCTCGGGCTCCCGCCGACCCAGGATGACCACCGCCGCGTGCTCGCGGTGCTCGCCTACCTCAACTCATGATCGTCACCGGTTCAGACCTCCGTCGCACCTATGGCACCGGCGAGGCAGCAGTGCATGCCCTCGACGGCGTCGATGTCAACATCCAACAGGGCCGCTTCATCGCGGTCATGGGGCCATCGGGCTCCGGCAAGTCCACGCTGATGCACGTCCTGGCCGGGCTGGACCGGCCGACGTCGGGCACCGTCGCGATCGACGGCACCGAGGTGACGCGGCTCGACGACAAGGCGCTCACCGAGTTGCGCCGCGACAAGGTCGGGTTCATCTTCCAGGCCTTCAATCTGCTGCCGATCCTCACGGCCGAGGAGAACATCCTGCTGCCGCTGTCGCTCGCCGGCCGTTCGCCGGATCGCGAGTGGGTGGACCGCCTGATCGACACGGTCGACCTGCGCGACCGCCTCACGCACCGGCCCTCGGAGCTCAGCGGCGGGCAGCAGCAGCGCGTCGCGGTGGCGCGCGCTCTCGCCTCGCGCCCCGCGGTGATCTTCGCCGACGAGCCGACCGGCAACCTCGACTCGTCGTCGTCGCGCGAGGTGCTCGAGCTGCTGCGCAAGGCCGTCGACGAGTTCGGCCAGACGGTCGTGATGGTCACGCACGACCACGACGCGGCGAAGATCGCCGACGAGATCATCGAGATGGCGGACGGCAAGATCGTCAACGGCCACGGCCCGGCCGCATGACGCGCGTCGTCCTTCGCGGCCTGCTGGCGCGGCGCCTGCGCCTGGGTCTGACCGCGTTCGCGGTCGCGCTCGGCGTGACGCTCGTCGCGGGCACCTACGTCTTCACCGACACGATCAACGCGTCGTTCGACACGATCTTCACCAAGGCCTACGAGAAGACCGACGTCGTCGTCTCGCCCGGCGACGCCGTCAACGGCCAGGACGACAATCGCGCGCCGATGCCCGCGTCGGTGCTCGACCAGGTGCGGTCGACCGGCGGGATCACGAACGCCGAGGGCGGGATCTTCGACTTCGGCGCGACCGTCCTGACGCCCAAGGGCAAGAAGATCGGCCAGGGCGGCATCGTCGCGTCACGCCGCGACAACCAGCGCTACGAGCTGTTCGACGTCGCCGAGGGCAAGCTGCCGTCCACGGCCGGCCAGGTCGCGATCGACAAGGCGACGGCGGACCGCAAGCACCTCAAGGTCGGCGACCAGGTCCTCATCGCCGCGCAGACGCCCAAGCAGGCGTTCCGGATCGTGGGGATCATCCGGATCCAGGGCGTCGACTCGCTCGGCGGCTCGCCCGTGGCGATGCTCACGCTGCCCGAGGCGCAGCGGATCACCGGCAAGGTCGGCAAGCTCGACGAGATCGACGCCACGGTGCGCAAGGGCACCGATCCGCAGACCGTCAAGCGCGAGCTGACGGCGAAGCTCGGCCCGTCCGTCCACGTGCGCACAGGCAAGGAGGAGGCGGCGAGCCAGTCCAAGGACATCCGCGACAACCTCGGCTTCCTGCAGACCGCGCTGCTCGCCTTCGCCGGGATCTCGCTGTTCGTCGGCGCCTTCATCATCTTCAACACGTTCTCGATCACCGTCGCGCAACGCGCGCGCGAGTTCGGCCTGCTGCGGACGCTCGGCGCGTCGCGCGCGCAGGTGCTGCGCTCGGTCCTCGGCGAGGGGCTGTTCCTCGGCTTCGCGGGCGCGGTGATCGGCATCGCACTCGGCATCGGCCTGGCGGCGGGGCTGCGCGCGCTCTTCAAGGCGATCGGGTTCGAGCTGCCGTCGAACGGCACGGTCATCGCCAGCCGCACGATCATCGTCTCGATCGTGGTGGGCGTCGTCGTGACGATGCTCGCCACGCTGGCGCCGGCGATCCGCGCGACGCGCGTGCCGCCGGTGGCGGCACTGCGCGAGGGCTTCGTGGCGTCCACGGGGCGCCGCTCGCGGCTCGCGTTCCCTGCGAGCATCGTGATGCTGCTCGGCGGCCTCGTCCTGATGGCGCTCGGGCTCTTCGGCACGGGCTCGTCGAACCGCGACCTGACGTTGGTCGGCGTCGGCGCCGGGCTGATGTTCCTCGGGACCGCCCTGGTGAGCCCGCGGCTCGTGCCGCCGATCGCCGGGTTGATCGGCGCGCCGATGCGCGGGATCACCGGCCGGCTCGCGCGCGAGAACGCAATGCGCCAGCCGGGCCGGACCGCCGCGACGGCGGCGGCGCTGATGGTCGGAGTCGCGCTCGTCGCGTTCGCGTCGATCTTCGCCGCAAGCGCCCGCAAGACGATCCACGACTACGTCAGCAACGGCTCGCACGCGCAGTTCATCGTGCAGAACACCGACGGCTTCTCGTCGTTCTCGCCGCTTGCCGCCAAGCGCGTGGCGCAGGTCCCCGGCGTCACGAAGGTCAGCCCGATCCGCTTCTTCCAAGGCGAGGTCGGCAAGAACAAGGTCGGCATGACCTCGGTGGACCCGGCGACGTTCCCGGATCTCTACCGCGGCGGCGGCACCGGTCAGCTGCGCACCCTGCAGCCCGGCAGCGCGTACGTGTCCAAGGGCTACCGCGACGACCACCATCCGGGTGCCGTCGTGCGCGTCAAGACGGCGACCGGGCAGACCGTGCCGCTGCGCGTCGCCGGGACGTACAACGACAAGGGCCACCTGCTGAGCGACGTGACGATCGCCAACACGCAGGCAGCGACGGACTTCGCCGCCGGCAAGGACAACTACGTGTTCGTCGCAGGGACCGGCGGCAAGGCGACGCAGAACGCGATCAAGGCCACGCTGAAGAGCGACTTCCCGCAGACCGAGGCGCTGACCAACCAGGAGTTCATCGACGACCAGGCCGGCCAGATCGACCAGGTGCTGGCGCTGATCTACGCGCTCCTGGCACTCGCGATCATCGTGTCGCTCTTCGGCATCGTGAACACGCTCGTCCTCTCGATCACCGAGCGAACGCGCGAGCTCGGGATGCTGCGCGCGATCGGCACGTCACGGCGCCAGGTGCGCAAGATGATCCGCTACGAGGCGATCATCACCGCGATGCTCGGCGGCATCCTCGGCGCAGTGCTGGGCGTCGTCCTCGCGCTGCTCGTCAGCCAGCCACTGGACGACTTCAAGCTCGCCATACCGTTCGGCAGCCTGATCGCCCTGCTGATCCTCAGCGCGGTCGCCGGCGTCTTCGCAGCGGTGCTGCCCGCCAGGCGCGCGTCGAAGCTCGACGTGCTGGAGGCGCTGGCGTACGAGTAGCGCACAACGCCGCCGCTGGCGGCGGCGCGAGTTGCGTGCGACGTTGACCGCCATTTACGCGGGTGACGTCGCACGCAGCTTCGAAATCCCGTTCGGCGACGGTGCGGAAGGCGCTGGCGTACGAGTGGCGCACAGTGCCGCCGCTGGCGTGGGCGCGCGGCGCTGGCTGCGTCGGCGAAGGAAGGTGGATCGGCCGCGAGAGTTGCGTGCGACGTTGACCACCATGGGCGCGAGTTGAATGGTGGGTTGACCGCGATATGCGCGGTCAACCCACCACGCAACCCGTCGGCCGGGCCGGGGGTGCCGACTACTCGCTCTCGCCGACCGAACCACGCGAAGGGCCGCGCCAACGCCCGAGCTGAACGCCCCGGCGGCTCGCGCGGTGCAGCCACCACAGCTGCGCGCACAGCAGCGCGGCCGCGCCGAGGTAGCCGATCTCGGCGCGCACCAAGCGGTTGTCGACGACCGGCAGGAGCATCCAGACGACGAACACGGTCGCCGAGAGCAGCCACGCGCGCGCGGCCTGGGCGGCGCGGCCGGTCGCCAGCGCGGCCTGGTTGAGCGTGCCGGCGCTGAGGTGGAAGCCCATGCCGACCGCCACAGCGGCGAGGCCGAGGCGCCCGTAGTCGTAGCCCTTGCCGAACGCGACGTCCATCACCCACGGGCCGATCAGCAGGAGCCCGATCGCGCAGGCGCCGGCGAAGGCCGCGATCCCGCGGATCGTGTAGCGGATCGCGACGTCGCTGCCGGCGCCCTCGGTCGCCTGGATCTCGGCGAGGTGGGGGAGGAGCGAGGTCTGGATCGCCTGGAAGAGCTGCAGCGGCGCGCGCGCGATCAGCAGCGCGTTGAACACGACGCCGCGCAGCGCCGCGTCCGGGACCAGCAGCACGCCGATCGTCACGAGCGTCTGCTCGGCGAGCTGGATCGCCGCGACCGCAACGGCGAAGCCCGCGGACTCGCGCGTCGCGCCCGCGCCCGATGTGCCGCCGGCGTGGCGGCGGATCGCCCACGGCACGACGAGCAGCGACGCGAGCGGCGCCGCGAGGATGCCGAGCGCCACCGCGGTCTGGCCCGACGCGATGCCGACGGCGACCGCCACGGGGAAGCAGAAGCGCGACATCGACTCGAACAGGACGAGCGCGCCGTAGAGGCCGAACCACTGGTGGCCGGCGAGGTAGCCGCGCGCGAAGTACGACCCGGCGTAGGCGAGCGTCGCCCCGACGAGGATCCAGTAGAGCGCGTCCGAGCCGTTGAAGGCCTTGTCGGTCAGCGGCCCGCGCAGCGCGAGTGCGACGACCAGGAAGAGGCCCGCGAACGTGAGTTGGATGGTCGCCGGACCGCGCAGCTCGTGCTGGTGGATCCCGCGCGCCCGCGCGTCGGCGATCGTGCGCGAGAGCAGCTGCTCCACCGGCCGGTAGATCACGCTGATCGTCACGAACAGGATCGCCCACAGCGTCGAGATCGCGCCGTAGTCGCTCGCGCCCAGGACGTGCGACGACACCGCGAAGTAGCCGAACGTGAAGACGCCGGTCGCGGCGATGCCGATGCTCAGGATGCGCGCGCCGCGGGCGTAGCCGGAGGTGCCGGCCTCCGCCTCCGCTTCGGCTAGCGCTGCTGCGTCAACCGACCCGGACAAGCAGCATCGTCCAGGGGAACGGCGAGCGCGCCTCCTCGACGGTGCCGTAGCGCTCCAGCAGCTGCACGAACCCGCGCTTGGACCAGTGGTTGACGTGGCCCGGCGTGTTGCCCAGATCGCGCAGGTAGGCGCCGCGAGCCATGTTCAGCCCGCGCCAGAGCGGCTCGCGCGGGACCGACACGATCAGGTGCTTGGAGGCCACACGCGCCATCTCGCTGACGGTGTGCTCGGGGTCCGGCACGTGCTCGAGCACCTCGATCGCCGTCGCCACCTCGAACTCGTCGTCGGCGAACGGCAGGTTCTCGGCCTTCATGACCATGTACTCGAGGTTCGGGCACTGGCGGCCCTTCCACTCCGCATGCAGCTGCGGATCGTCCAGGTCGATCCCGACGACGCGCCCGTCGATCCGCTGCGCCCACTGGTGCGTCAGCACACCCTCGCCGCAGCCGACGTCGAGCAGCGACGACGGGCTCGCCCGCCGGAACAGCTCCTCGAGCGTGCGCTCGAAGCCCGCCATCAGGCGCTTGACGACAGGGTTCGCCGAGCCGTACTTGTCGTACGTGTTGCCGGTGACCGTGCCCTCGCGGTCGACCGTCACGGAAGGTGTCAAAGCTTCACTGCCTCGCGTTCTTCGGTGGTCGGGGCAGCGTGCGCGCCGGTCGTCGGCTCCTGCCCGCCCTTGGCGCCGGGCTCGTAGTGCGACGGCGGGATCCCGAGCTGGAGCTCGATGCGGCGCACGCGCTCGAACGTCCGCTGCGTCATGACGCGCTGCGCGTACAGCAGGTCCCCGATCACGCCGAGCGCCGCCAGCACGACTGCCGCGTTGAAGAGCACGGCCCCGAGGATCAGCGACTGCACGTGGCCCGACCCCGACCCGTTCATCCATGCGACCAGCCACCGCGTCCACACGCCGACCGCCGCCAGCCCGACGATCAGCGCGAGCGTCATGAAGACGCGCAGCGGCTCGTACTGGGCATAGATCCGGAAGATCGAGACCGTGTTGCGCCGCACGTAGGCCCACATCGAGCCGAACAGCCGCGACTCGCGCAGCTTCGGGTTCGTGGCCACCGGCACGTGGTCGGTCGCGACCAGCAGCTTGCCGGCCTGGATGATCGTCTCGAGCGTGTAGGTGAACTTCGAGACGACCGCGAGCTGGATCGCGGCCTCGCGGTTGTACGCGCGGAAGCCCGAGGTCGTGTCCGGCACATCGGTATCCGACGCGCGCCGGACGACCGCCGAGCCGAGCCGCTGCAGCGACTTCTTCAGCGGCGAGAAGTGCTC
>VAYD01000202.1 GCA_005883905.1 Actinomycetota bacterium | reverse complement strand
CGGCCTCGCGGCGCTTGCACTGATCGCCGCGGGCGGCTGGATCGCCATCGGCGACGAGCGCACCGACGCACCCGACAGCGCGTACACGCCGCCCCCGCCGCGCCCCGTTCCCGGCTCCTGAATCCCTCCGCCGGCGCGCGTACACTCGCGCCACTCGGTTCCCGGAGGGAGGAGACCTCGTGGATGTGAATCGGCTGAGCAGGGGCGAGCAGATCGCGGGGGTTGCGGCCGTCCTGCTGCTCATCGACATGTTCCTGAACTGGCACGGCGTCAAGCTGACCGGCGCCCAGTCAGCGCTCGCGGATCGGCTCGGCGTCGACACCAACGCGGACGCCTGGCAGGCGTTCAGCACGACGGACATCCTGATCTTCATCACCGCCGTGGCCGCGCTGGCGATGGTCGGCCTGGTCGTCATGGGCCGGTCGGCGAACCTGCCGGTCAGCGTGCCGCTCGTCGTTGCGGTGCTCGGCGCGGTCACCACGCTGATCGTGTTGTGGCGGATCATCAACCAGCCGGGCCCGAACGACGTGATCACGGTCGACCTCGGCGCGTACCTCGGGTTGGCGCTCGTGGCAGCGCTCACCTACGGCGCCGTCCAGGCCGGCGGCGGCGTCGAGTCGATGCGCGCCGAGGCCGAGGGACTCGGGGACCGTGCCACAGCGCCCACTCAACCGACGGCGGCCGCGGCAACCGCGGGAGCCGGGGGAGCAGTCGGGGACCCCGCGCCGCCGCCGCCGACGCCGGATCCCGCTCCGCCTTCGCCCACCCCGGATCCCACGCCGGCGCCGGCCCCCGAGCCGGAGCCGCCGACGCCGCCGGCACCCGCGCCGGAGCCACCGGCGCCGCCCCAGGAGCCCGCGCCTCCGCAGCCGGGCGACGACCCGGCCGGCCCGACGGCCTGAGAACGCCGCAGATCATCCGGCGCCTAGACTTGGGCGCCGGATGATCGACCGCGAGCAGGTCCTGCATGTCGCGCGCCTGGCGCGCCTCGAGCTGAGCGAGGACGAGGTCGGTCGCATGACGACCGAGCTGTCCAAGATCCTCGATCACATCGAGAAGATCGGCGAGCTCGACCTCGAGGGGGTGCCGCCGACGTCGCACGTGGTCGAGGTCACCGGGGCGCTGCGGGCCGACGTCCCGCGGCCGTCGCTGCCGCGCGAGGTGGCCTTCGAGAACGCGCCCGACATCGCCGACGACGGCTTCCGCGTCCCGAGCCCCCAGGCCCACGCGTGACGCAGGTGCGCGACCTCACCGCCGCTCAGGCGGCGGACGCCGTGCGCGACGGCAAGCTCTCCGCGACCGAGCTCTTCGACGCCTACCGCGACGCCGCCGCAGCCGACGAGCTCAACGCGTACCTGTACGTCGCCGAGGAGCCCAACGTGTCCGGCGGAGATCTGCACGGCGTGCCGCTCGCGGTCAAGGACCTCTTCTGCACGAAGGGCGTGATCTCTCAGTCGGGCTCGAAGATCCTCGAGGGCTACAAGCCGCCCTACACCGCCACGGTCGTCGAGAACCTCGAGAAGGCCGGCGCGCCGCTGCTCGGCAAGACCAACCAGGACGAGTTCGCGATGGGCTCATCCAACGAGAACTCGGCGTTCGGCCCAGTGCAGAACCCGTGGGATCGCGAGCGCGTCCCGGGCGGCTCGAGCGGCGGCAGCGCCGCGGCGGTCGCGGCTGGAACAGCGCCGTGGGCGCTCGGCACCGACACCGGCGGCTCGATCCGCCAGCCGGCGGCGATGTGCGGGATCGTCGGCCTCAAGCCCACGTATGGCGCGGTCAGCCGCTTCGGGATGATCGCGTTCGCCTCGTCGCTGGACCAGGCGGGCCCGCTGACGCGCGACGTGACGGATGCCGCGCTGCTGCTCGGCCACATGGTCTCCAAGGACCCGTGCGACGCCACGAGCATCGGCCGGCCCGACGAGATCGCGCTGCCGCGCAGCCACAAGCTCGACGGGATCCGCCTGGGCCGCCCCGACGACCTGTCGACCGAGGGCGTCGAGCCCGGCGTCATGGAGGCCTACGAGCGCACGCTCAAGCTCGCCGAGGACCTCGGCGCGACGATCGAGACCTGTCACCTGCCGCACGCCGACCACGGCATCAGCGCCTACTACGTGATCGCGCCCGCGGAGGCGTCGAGCAACCTCGCCCGGTTCGACGGCGTTCGCTACGGCCTGCGAAGCAACGGCGGTGACCTGCTCTCGATGTACACGCACACGCGCCATGACGGCTTCGGCGCCGAGGTCAAGCGGCGGATCATGCTCGGCACCTACGCGCTGTCGTCCGGCTACTACGACGCCTACTACGGTCGCGCGCAGCGCGTGCGCACGCTGATCGCAACCGACTTCAAGCAGGCGTTCGAGAACGTGGACTTCGTCGTGACGCCCACGGCGCCCACGACGGCGTTCAAGATCGGGGAGCTCGCCGACGACCCGCTCGCGATGTACCTCAACGACTACTTCACCGTGCCGATGTCGCTGGCAGGGATCCCGGCGATCTCGATTCCCAACGGGCTGAGCGACGGCCGCCCGACGGGCTTCCAGCTCGCAGGCCCGGCGTTCAGCGAGTCGCGCATCCTGGACGCGGCCTACGCGCTCGAGCAGGCGATCGGCTTCGACGGCAGCGAGACGCGGAAGTGAACTACGAGCCCGTCATCGGCCTGGAGATCCACGTCCAGCTCTCGACGCGGACGAAGATGTTCTGCGGCTGCGAGCTGAGCTTCGGCGAGCCGCCGAACACGCGCACCTGCCCGGTGTGCCTCGGGCTGCCGGGCGCGCTGCCTGTCGCCAACGAGGAGGCGATCCGCCTGGGGCTGATGATCGGCCTGGCGCTCGAGTGCGACCTCGCGCCAACGTCGATCTTCCACCGCAAGAACTACTTCTATCCCGACCTGCCCAAGGGCTACCAGATCAGCCAGTACGACGAACCGCTCTGTCGCGGCGGGCACCTCGGCGACGTCCGGATCCACCGCGTGCACCTCGAGGAGGACGCGGCGAAGCTCGTCCACGCCGGATCGAGCGGGCGCATCCATGGAAGCGAGGCAAGCGTCGTCGACTTCAACCGCGGCGGCACGCCGCTGGCCGAGATCGTCACCGAGCCCGACGTGCGCTCCGCCGAGCAGGCGAGCGAATGGCTGCGCCTCCTGCGCACGACGCTGCGCCGGCTCGGCGTCAGCGACGTGAACATGGAGGAGGGGTCGCTGCGCTGCGACGCCAACATCTCCATCCGCCCGGTCGGCAGCCAGGAGTTCGGCACCAAGACCGAGCTCAAGAACATGAACTCGTTCCGCTTCATCCAGCGCGGCATAGAGGCGGAGATCGCGCGCCAGAAGGGGATCGTCGAAAGCGGGGGACAGGTCGAGCAGGAGACGCTGCACTTCGATCCGGCGACCGGGTCGATCACGTCGCTGCGCTCCAAGGAGGAGGCGCACGACTACCGCTACTTCCCCGAGCCCGACCTGATCCCGATCGCGATCACCGAGGAGCTCCTCGCGTCCGCGCGCGCCGCGCTGCCCGAGTTGCCGGCGGCGCGCGCGCAGCGGTTCGAGTCCGAGCTCGGGCTCAGTGCCGACACCGCGAAGCTGCTCGCGTTCCGCACCGAGTACGCGGACTTCTATGAGGAGGCTCTGGAGGGAAACGGATCCGAGCCGGTCCCGCTCGCCAACTGGATCACGAACGAGCTGACCGCGCGCCTGGGCGACGAGGATCCGCAGCAGTCCAAGGTCTCACCCGCGGCGCTGGCGCAGCTCGTCGGCCTTGTGTCCGAGAAGAAGGTCACGAACGCCGGCGCCCGCCAGGTGCTCGACAAGCTCGTCGCTGACGGCGGCGACCCCGCGGCGATCGTCGAGGCCGAGGGCCTCGGTGCGCTCGACGACACGGGCGAGCTCGACGGCGCGATCGATGCGGCGCTCGCCGCCAACCCGGACATCGCGGAGCGCCTGCGCTCCGGCGACATGAAGCCGATGGGCGTGATCATCGGCCACGTCATGCGCGAGACGAAGGGCCGCGCGGACGGCGGCGAGGTCACGCGCCTGGTTCGCTCGAAACTCGGACTCTGAGGCGTATGCTCGGTCGGGCACCCGACCGAGGAGGTTCAGCATGTCGAAGCTCGTCCGGATGGACCAGAGCGGCCACACGACGCTCGCGGAGTGGACGGCTGGCGACCCCGCCTCGGTCGAGGCAGCTGTGCAGGCCTTCCGGGAGCAGCTCGACCTGGGCTACTTCGGCATGGTCTCCACGGGCGAGGGACACGCCGAGCAGGTCAAGGAGCTGCCGGTCGACGCGCCGCTCGTGATCCTGCGGCTGCCGATCAGTGGCGGCTGAACCGACCGTCCTTCCCGAGGTCGCGACCGTCTACTGGCGGCCGCGGGCCGACGGCGACCGGCTCGACCGGCGCGGGCGGTTGTGGATGTTCGCAACGGCCGCGCACATCGTGCCGTTCGTGCTGACGGCGGCGCTGCTGAGCGCGCTGTCCTGGGCCGCGATTCCGGTCGCGCTCCTGTGCCTCGCGCACGCGTACGTGATCCCGGCGCTCTACGCGCAGCGCGGCGCAAACGTTGTGAAGCCCAAGCCGAAGCGGACGAATGCCGCGGCCGAGCGCACCGCGCTGGGGCTGCTCGGCGACCTCGTCGGTCACGATGCGCGGGAGCTGCACGCGCAGACCGGGCTCGTGATCGAGCGCGGCAAGCTCGGGACCTGGCTGGTCGGCGAAGCAGGCGCGCTGCTCGTCCGCGGCCGCAAGGTCTGGTGCTTCTGCGTTCGCGTCAACGACCCCGATCTCCCGGGCGCCGACCGGATCGCGCACCTGCTGCTCGCGCTGCGCACCGACGAGCAGGGCTTCGCCACCGTGGCGAACCTCGCGTTCGCGGGCGCGCCGTTCCGGGTGCGAGCGAGGATGGGCGCGCCGATGCGCCTCGCGCTCGACCGGGCGGCCAAGACGCAGCGCTGAATCTCCGACCGCGAGGCCGTGTCCGCGGGCGCCGGCGGCGGGCACCATGCTCGCTATGAGCCGTCCCGTCCGCAAGCTCGTCCTGGTCGAAGAGGCGCGACGGCCGCTGCCATCGCCGGCGGTCCGGCGCTACCGCTTGGCGCGCGTCGGCGGGAGTACCATGAGTGCATGGAAGAGAAGGCCGGACGCTCGTTCGGATCCCGCATCATCGCCGCGCTGGTCCTCGCCTTAGCGGCGTACATCCTGCTGAAGGTGATCATCGGCTTCGCGGCTGCGATCGCAGGGACCATCGTCTTCATCGGCGCGATCATCGCGGTGATCTGGGCGCTTCGCGTCCTCCTGTAGCCACACGGCCGTGCCCTACCTGATCATCGCGTTCTTCTTCGGCCTGGCCGGAGGCGTCGTCGGCAAGATCAAGGGCAGCTCGTTCGTGCTGTGGTTCCTGATCAGCGGGATCGTGCCGGTGTTCGGGCTGCTGGCCGCGGTGCTCTACCGCAACGAGCTCGACGAGCCCGAGCGCGAATGCCCCAACTGCGGCAAGTGCTGCAAGGTCTACGAGGCGCTCTGCACCCGCTGCGGGTGCGAGCTCGAGTACCCCGAGGCGCCCCTCGACCAGCCGGTACACTCCGCCTCCTGAGCCGCCTGGCCGGGCGGCTCGTTTCGTATCCCGGTTCTTTGTAGAGAGGAGGTCGCGCATGAGAGCGGTTGACGCCGTGATGGAATGCCTGAAGGCAGAGGGTGTCGACGTCGTATTCGGGCTCCCCGGAGGCGCGAACCTCCCGACCTACGACGCGTTCGTCGACGCCGGCATCCACCACGTGCTCGTGCGCCACGAGGCCGGTGGCGGCCACGCCGCCGAGGGCTACGCGCGCGCGACCGGCAAGGTCGGCGTGTCGCTGGGAACGAGCGGGCCGGGGGCGACGAACCTCGTCACGCCGATCATGGACGCGATGATGGACTCGACCCCGGTCGTGTTCCTCACCGGTCAGGTCCGCACCGAGCTGCTCGGCACCGACGGGTTCCAGGAGGCCGACATCCTCGGCATCACGATGCCGGCCGTCAAGCACTCGATCATGATCCAGCACCCGCTGGAGATCCCGCGCGCGCTGCACGAGGCGTTCCACCTCGCGCGCACGGGGCGCCCCGGGCCGGTCGTCGTCGACATCCCGGTCGACCTCTCGCGCGCGGACATCCCGTACGAGCCGGTCAGCGACGTGCACCTGCCCGGCTACCAGCCCACGGTCGACGGCAACACGAAGCAGATCCGCCAGGCGGCCAAGGCGATCGCCACGGCGCGCCGGCCCGTGATCTACGCGGGCGGCGGCGTGATCAACGCCAACGCGTCGGCGGAGCTGACGCAGTTCGCGACGTCGGATCGATTCCCCGTGACGTGCACGCTGATGGGGCTCGGCGCGTTCCCTGCGCCGCACGACCAGTGGCTCGGAATGCTCGGCATGCACGGCACGCGCAGCGCGAACTACGCGATGGACGAGGCGGACCTGATCATCGCGATCGGGGCGCGCTTCGACGACCGCATCACGGGCAAGCTGTCCGAGTTCGCCCCGCGCGCGAAGTTCATCGGCCGAGATCTCCAAGAACGTCCCGGCCCACATCCCGATCGTCGGTGACGCGAAGAACGTCCTCGAGAAGCTGATCGTCGAGTACGCGGCCCTGGAGCCGGACCGTTCGCGGCTGGATGAGTGGTGGACCCGGATCAACGCGTGGCGCGAGAAGCACCCGCTTCGGTACGACGACTCCACGGATTCGGAGATCAAGCCGCAGCGCATGATCGAGGCCGTCTACGAGGCGACCGGCGGCGACGCGATCGTCACCTCGGACGTCGGCCAGCACCAGATGTGGACCGCGCAGTACTTCCACTTCAACAGGCCGCGCCGCTGGATCAACAGCGGCGGTCTCGGGACGATGGGCTTCGGCCTGCCCGCGGCGATGGGTGCGAAGGTCGGCTGTCCGGACGACACGGTCGTCTGCATCGCCGGCGACGGCTCGGTTCAGATGAACATGCAGGAGCTGGCGACGTGTGCCCAGGAGGGCATCGACATCAAGGTGTTCATCATGAACAACGGCTACCTGGGCATGGTCCGCCAGTGGCAGGAGCTGTTCTGGGACAAGCGCTACTCGCACGTCGACATGGGCCAGTACCCGGACTTCGTCAAGCTGGCCGACGCCTACGGGGCGACCGGCATGAGGCTCGAGGACAAGAGGTCGCTCGTGGATGGCATGCGCGAGGCGATCGCGACGCCCGGCCCGGTGCTCGTGGACGTCCGCGTCACGCGCGAGGAGAACACGTACCCGATGATCCCCGCCGGCCAAGCCGCGCGGGACATGGTGGGGTGATCTCCCGTGGGTGAGCCTGGAACCAAGGAGTTGCTGTCGCTCGAGGAGCTCGAGGCATCCGGCGGGATGCACACGGGCCGCAAGCACGTCCTGTCGATCCTCGTCGAGAACAAGCCCGGTGTCCTGACCCGGATCGCCGGCCTCTTCGCGCGGCGCGGGTTCAACATCGACACGCTGACGGTCGGGCCGACAGACGACGAGCACCTGTCGCGAATCACGCTGACACTGGACGGCGCGCTGCATCCGATCGATCAGGTCACGAAGCAGCTGCACAAGCTCGTGAACGTGTTGAAGATCCGCGATCTCGAGCCCACCGACACGGTGGCTCGCGAGCTTGCCCTGTTCAAGCTCGCCGCGGACGGCGCGCAGCGCGCGGAGGTCATGCAGATCTGCGAGATCTTCCGCGGCAAGGTCGTCGACGTGACGCGCCGTTCGATGATCGTCGAGATCACCGGGACGACCGACAAGATTGAGGCCTTCGAGAAGATGGTCCGGCCGTTCGGCCTGATCGAGATGATGCGCACGGGGGAGATCGCGATCTCGCGCGGGCGCGGCGAGACCTGAGCCGCTGGTCCAGCCCGCGATCGCGCTGAGCGCGCAACAGCGCTCTGCCGTGCGGCCGCGCCACGTTCGTGCTTGCCGACGTGGGCCCCCTGGCTCTCGCATACCGAGAGCGAAAGGGCCCAGGCTCGGCCTAGCGGCGCGGCGCGATCAAGACGTGCCAGATGACGACCAGCGTGGCGCCGCATGTCAGCAGCGCGGGCAGCACGCCCGCCCAAAACGCGTTGCCGTCGGACATCCGGAACCACGAGGCCAGCAGCAGCGCGGCTGCGACGCGAATCACCCAAGCCCACATGGACGAAAAGCATGCTCTTGTCGCCGCCGGGACGCAAGCTTGCACTGCAGTAGCGTCGCAGCTATGCCCGAGCCTCCCGTCCGCTGGTCCACGTACCCAAATGCGTTCGCGCGGCCTCTGGCTGGGCGCATCGAGCGACA
>VAYD01000201.1:1304-17234 GCA_005883905.1 Actinomycetota bacterium | reverse complement strand
CCGATCTCCGGGATGATCTGCTTCGTGTCGCCGCCGAAGTAGGCGATCGTGCCGCCGAGGTCGACGGCGAGCAGCTGGATCAGCAGCGCGAACGAGTGCGCCAGCGGCAGGAAGAGGTAGGTCACGTCGGCCTCGGCGCCACCGCGCAGCACGCCGAGCGACGTGCACATGTCGAGCATCGAGCGGTAGTTGCCGTGCGTCAGGACGCAGCCCTTCGGCGGGCCGGTGGTGCCCGACGTGTAGATGAACGTGAAGGGGTCGTCCGGCTTGACCGCGTCCATGCGCGCCTGGAGCTCGGCCGCGTCGTGCCCGCGGCCGCGCGCGCGCACATCGTCGAGGGGGATCGCGCCGGCGTCCGCGCCCTTGGGCTCCATCACGATGATGTGGCGCAGGTTGGGCAGGTTCTCGCGGACCTCGACGATCTTCGCCACCTGGTCGGCGTTCTCGGCGATGACCGCGACCGCCTCCGAGTTGGCCGCCACCCACTCGCACTCCTTCGGCGAGTTGGTCTGGTAGATCGGCACGACGACGGCGCCGGTGCTGGCCGCGCCGAAGTCGCAGAACGACCATTCGGGCCGCGTGTTGGCCAGGATGCAGACGCGGTCGCCGCCCTGGACGCCGAGGTCGATCAGGCCGAGCCCGATCTCGCGAATCGTGTCCCACGCCTGTGCGTAGCTGACGTCGCGCCACTCGTCGCCGGCCTTGTGGCGCGCAAACGTGTGCTCGCCGTGAATCGCCGCAGCCCGACCGAAGAGGTCGGCCATGGTGTTCGAGCCGGTCGTGACCGGCGGGGCCGCAGCCTCCATCAACACTCCTCCTTGACGCGGGACAAGGAGGAAGTATGCCGTCTTGCTGTGGGGCCCGCCGCGCTAGGCGGCGCTGACTTCAGGCTGCTCGGCGAGGGCGGACTCGTCGAGGCTTGCGAGGAAGAGGGTCTTGTCGATGCGACCCTGGAAGATTGGGACCCCGAGCTCCATGCACTTGACAATCACTTCTCGACGCTCCAGACCGGACTCGCGGGCCAGTTCGGTGGGCGTCAGGTGAATGGCCATTGGAGTTGACTCTCCTCTGTTGTGTGCCGTGCAGAAGGGTTGTACCGCTTCGGTCGGACGCGCTCAACTTAACATTGGCTAAATAGGGTTCGGAATGTCCGCGAAGACATGGCGGATCCCGAACTCGGCTGCGAGCCGGTCGCCCAGGGCGCGCACGCCGAAGGTCTCGGTCGCGTAGTGGCCCGCCGCGAGGAAGTGGATCCCGGCCTCGCGGGCGTCGTTCATCGCCGGCTCGCGCGGCTCGCCGGTGACGAACGCGTCGAGACCCTGCGCGACGGCGTCGTCGAGGCTCCTCGCGGCGGCCCCGGAGACGATCCCGATCGTCCGCACGGGATCGGGGCCCGCCAGGAACGCGAGCGGCTCGCGCCCGCCGGTCGCTTCACGCACGCGCGCGCGAAGCTCCTCGGGCGCGATCTCCGGCAGGCGGGCGCGCACGCCGACGCCGGCGAACGGCTCGGGCTC
The DNA here is from genome assembly GCA_005883905.1 of Actinomycetota bacterium. Classification (GTDB taxonomy): domain Bacteria; phylum Actinomycetota; class Thermoleophilia; order Solirubrobacterales; family Solirubrobacteraceae; genus AC-49. The sequence goes on along the minus strand of VAYD01000201.1, from coordinate 15,720 downwards.
GGTCGCGCCGATCGCGCCGGCGAGCAGCGCGTTGTTGCCGACCTCGGGATGCGCGTCGAGCGGCAGGTGGTAGGCCGCGAGCGCCAGGTCGTGGTCGAAGAGCAGCTTCAGGCGGCGCTTGAGCTGCGCGTCGACCGGGCCGGTCTCGCCCCAGAACAGGCCGTGATGGACGAGCACCAGGTCGGCGTTGTGCTCGATCGCGCGCTCGAACAGCTCAATTGACGCGCTGACGCCAGTCACCAAGGTGCCAACAGCGTCCTTTCCGGGTACCTGCAAGCCGTTCGGGCCGTAGTCGTCGAACTCCGCCGGCTTCAGGAGTGCGTCGAGGTGGCCGATGAGGTCAGTGGTGGGGGCGAGGGACACCGCGTCAGTCCAGAAAGCGGTTCGGTACTGGGTTTCGGGATGCTGAATGAACGGTACAGTTCACCTGACGGAGCAGGGGCACCACCGGTAGCGGCTAGGGGAAGAGGGAGCATGGCAACGATCGCCGCCCCGCGTGCGTCACGCATGACGCCTACGACGGGGGATCCAACCGACACTCAGTTGGTTGCAGCGGTGCGCGCGGGGGATGACCGCGCCTTCGAGCGCCTCTACGAGCGCTACCACCGGCGGATCGCCGCCTACATCTACGGCATGGTCAACGACTACGCCCGGGCTGAGGACATCGCCCAGGACGTGTTCATGTCGGCGCTGCGGCGCATGCGAGAGACCGACCGCCCGATCGCCTTCAAGCCGTGGATCTACGAGATCGCCAAGAACGCGTGCATCGACCAGTTCCGCCGCTCGCGGCGCGCCGAGGAGGTCTCCTACGACGCCGAGGAGGGCCTCGCCGCCGGCGACTACGGCAGGCTCGTGACGACCGGCCCGACCCCCGACGCGGCCGTCGACCAGAAGATGTCGCTGGATCATCTCTGCGGCGCGTTCGGCGGCCTGTCGGAGACGCACCACGAGATCCTCGTGATGCGCGAGCTCGAGGGCCTCAGCTACCGCGAGATCGGCGAGCGCCTCGGCATGAGCCGCCCGTCGGTCGAATCCACGCTCTTCCGCGCGCGCCGCCGGCTCACCGAGGAGTACTCCGAGCTGATCAGCGGCGAGCGCTGCCGCCGCATCCAGACGATCATCGGCAACGCCGCGACGGGCACGCTCGGCACGCGCGACCAGCGCCGCATGGCCCGCCATGTCTCGTACTGCCAGCCGTGTCGCCGCCAGGCGCGGCTCGCCGGCCTCGATGCCAGCGTCCTCGTCCACACGCCGGTTCGGGCGAAGATCGCCGCGTTCCTGCCGCTGCCGGCCTTCCTCAAGCGCAAGTGGGGCGGCGGCAACAGCGACGTCTCGGGCATGGGCTCGACCCACGCCCCGGCGATCGCGCAGTGGTCCTCGACAGTCTCGGACCCGTCGCTGGCCGGCTGGGTCAAGGCCGCCGCTACCGCCGCAACGATCGCGATCGCCGGTGCGGGCGCGGGCGCTGTGGTCCAGGGCGACGCCTCCGGGATCGACAAGCGCTTGAACCAGTCCGCGATCCAGCAGACCAAGTCCTCCTCGAGCACGCCTGCCGCAACCCGTGCCCGCCACACGACGGCCGTCGGCACGGTCGCGAGGAAGGCGGGCGGGACCGCTACGACCCGGTCGGGCGGTCGCGCCAAGACGACGACCAACGTGGGCCCGCTGTCGCCGAGCGGCGGCTCGGGCAGTGGCGCGACCAGCGGTGGCGCCACCGCCGCCGGCGGCACGACGACGCCGGCCACGCCGTCGGCGAACGCCCCGGCCACGACGCCGAGCCTGCCTGGCACCGGCTCCGGCGGGCCGCGGCCGACGAGCGGCGGGACGCCGACCAGCACGACGCAGCCCGTCCAGGGCGCCGTCGACACGGTCACGAACACGGTGACCGGCGTGACCGACACCGGCACGAAGGCCGGCGACACCGTCGATCAGACGGTGAACACCGTCACCGGCGCGCTACCCGGCGGCGGATAGCTCCGCGATCAGACGCTCCCAGCGCGCGCCGATCGACTCGAGCGTGAAGTCCCTCGCGCGCTCGGAGGCGCCGGCGGCCAGCGCGCTGCGGTAGCCGGCGTCCTCGGATGCCGCTGCGCCCGTCCTCGATCACCTCCGCCGGGCCTGTCGGGCAGTCGAAGCTCACGACGGGAAGTCCCAGGCTCATTGCCTCGACCATCACCATCGGCAGGCCCTCGTAGCGTGAGCTGAGCACGTACAGCGACGCCTGCGACATCTCGAGATCGAGGCGCCGAACGGGACCCATCAGGAGCACGTTGTTCGACAGCTCGTGTTCCATGATCAGGCGCTCGAGCGCCTTGCGCTGCGGGCCGTCGCCGTAGATCCGCAGTGCCCATTCGGGGTGGCGCCCGACGACCTTCGCGAACGCCGGGATCAGCATGTCGAATCCCTTCTGCAGCGTCAGCCTGCCGGCGGCGACCACGATCGGTCGCTCGAGTCCCGCCGGCGGCGCGTCCAATGCCGGCGCGGCATTGGGCATCTGCTCCAACCGCGGGGCCGAGCGCAGCATCTGGGCGTAGGTCTGGCGGTCGCGCTCGGTCAGCACGGTGATCGCGTCGAGCCCGGGGTAGCGCCGCGCGATCTCGCGCTGGCGCTGCGGCGTGTGCGTCTCCAGGTTCATGTGCTCCTGCCCGACCACCGTGACGCCGGGGCGCCTGACGAGCAGCGCGGCGAGGTTCAGGCCATTGCGCGTGCCCATCACGACCCCCTCGCGCACGCGCCACAGCGCGCGCAGGAGCATCAGGTCGGTCCACAGCGAGCAGGCGTTCCTGAAACGTAGGTCGGCGGGGAAGATCAGGCGGCTTGGGAGCGGCCGCAGCAGCGCCCGGACGCGGCCCGCCCACCCGCCGAGCGGCTGGTGCGCGCGCTGGTCGTCGATGACCCGGACCTTGACGCCCGGCGGCAGCGGGAAGAACGGGTTGGTGCGCAGCCGCTGGATGCTGAGGATCTCGACATCGTGGTGATGGGCCAGGAAGCCCGCGAGGTTGAGCACCGTGCGCACTGTCCCGCCCATGGCGTAGGCGTTGGCGATCAGGATCGTGACCTTCGTACGCTGCACGCTGCGCGCTCGCGGCCACGCCGGTCCGCGCCGGCGAAGGATCGCCCGCGCCAGCGCTGTGGCCAGCCGGTGCAGCGCCATGTCGTGGGGCGGCACGACGCTGCGGCGCGCCGGCCGTGCCGGCGTCGTGGGCCCGCCGGCCGGGCCGCGACCGCGGGGTCCGGTGCGGATGAAGACGTGGTTGCCGGCGTCGTAGAACGGGCGGAAGCGGCGCCCTCCGGCGGGCAGCTCGAGCTCGCGCAGCGGGAACACGTAGGCGTGGCGCTTGTCCTTGACGTCGTCGAAATGGCGCCCGATGCGCAGCTCCTCGCCGCCCTCGAGGGCGATGGAGAGGTCCCAGAACTCGGGCTCCTCCGGATCGGCCCAGGGCAGGCTCGCGAACGGCACATATGCCTCGAACCGGTCGCCATCGACGTCGACAGGTGAACGCGCCTCAGCGCCGTCGCGGCGACGGCGCGCCACCAGGTCGGCCTCGCCGGCAGATGCGCCGGCGCCGGCCAGCGTTCCCGTGATCGAGACGCCCTCGTCGGCGACGTCGATGCGCGCGACCTCGGCATGCGCTGCGGGTGTTGCCACGGGCCCGCAGGCTGACACAACGACCTGAACGCAGCCTTACCGGGTTGTTACGCGCCGTCGTCGGGTCGGAGCCGACGGCATGGAAGAGAAGACAGTCGGGGCGCCCGGATTTGAACCGGGGACCTCACCGACCCGAACGGTGCGCGCTACCAGGCTGCGCCACGCCCCGAGGCCGCCCAGTCTAGGGCAGATTCACGGCGTGGGCAGGCCCGACGCGCAGACGGTGAACGAGACGTACGCTCCGTGGGCATGGCCCGTCTCGACTCGCCAGCGGAAGAGACGAGCGTGCTGGCCGGACCTGAACGAGCCCGGCGAGGGCGCGAGCGAGACGTGCGGTCCGCGCGCACTCACGGCCTGCGTCGAGTCCGCCACGGCGTCGGGTCCGACGCGGTGCACGCCGCCCGAGAAGAACACCGAGTAGATCCACTCCTCGTTCGGGAAGGCTCGGAAGCTCAGCTGAACGCCGCACGCCGTGGGCTGGTACTGGACCTTGCGACTCAAGGCGACGCGTCTACCCGAGGTCGTCTCGTAGTCCACCTGCATGACGATCTCCTCGCCGACCACGCGCAGCGCATGGCCGACCGGCCGGCCGATCGCACGCCCCACCCGCACGACCGGGCCGGCGGGCTGTGCTTCGTCGGCGGCCGTCTTCGGGCGTGGCGGGAGGATGCGATCCCAGACACCGCCGCGCAGCACCTCGAGGCCATTCAGCCCCTCGCCGTAGCGGAGGTCCTTCGAGTAGGCGCTCTTCGATGCCGGTGCCTGCTTGACCGACATCCAGACCGGTCCCTTGCGCAGCACGATGAACGAGCCGGGGGTGTGGCCGAGGCGCAGCCCGAGCACGGCCTCGTCTGCGCCGATGCCGACCGAGGGCGTTGGAAGCGCTCCGTTGAGGTCTTCGGCGACCCATTCGAGTCCGAGCATGGTCAGCCCCGTGTACGAGGCCGCCGCGGCGTAGGGATCGAGACCAGGCCGCGCCGCGCCGATCGAGGCGCTGGTGAAAGCGGGCGCGATCCAGAGGCCGAACCTCGCGCTCACGTAGTCAGGCGACGAGAGGCGCAGCAGGGCACGGGCCGCGGCCGCTCGCAGCCGCTCCGCATCGGGAGGATCGATGCCCTTGACGCGTGAGGTGGTCAGCAGCCCCGCAGCTGCCATGGCGAGCGTCCAGGACTGCTCCTGCGAGCGGCCGAACCAGGACACGTCGCCGTCGGGCGCCATCAGCGCCCACGTCGCGCGGCCCATCCGGTCCAGCACATCGCGAGCGGATGTCTCCGCGTCGGGGCCGAGCAGCGCCACGGACTTCGAGAACAGCGCGAGTGAGAACTCGTGGTAGGCGGGAGGGTTGTCGGGCGCGTCCGACAGCAGCAGCACCTCTTGGTCGCCGAAATGCGTGATCTGGAACATCGCGCTCTGCAGGACCGTGGTGTTGAGGTAGTTCGTGATCCTTGCCCGGGCGGCTTCAGGGTGGGTCAGGATCGCCCCGGGGACCGTCGAATGCAGGCCCGATCGCAGCAATGCGGCGACCGTGAGCGTCTCGACGAGGTACCAGTTGTAGAACGCCCGGTGGTGTCCGTATACCTCGTAGCGCATGTGCCGCAGGCGCCCCTCCCAGTCGCGGCGCACCTGCGCGTAGACGGCGTCGCCGGCGAGCCTGTCGCTCGCCTCTTCGTAGGCCACGGCCAGCGCCACGTTCTCGAACGCGACGATGGTTCGCAGCTTCCCGTTCCTGAGAGGCAGGTGCTTGGTCGCCCAGTCGATCGCGCGCAGCCCGGCGTGCGTCACGGTCGGCCGGCAGGTGCGCAAGCCGTAGAGGACCAGCGCCGCGCCGAGCATCGCCGGCCCGTAGTGGTCGCGCTTGTCCTCCGACGGCCTGGCCACGTAGTCCGCGAAGCTCCCGTCGCGGTGCTGGAGGTTCGGCAGCCAGGCAGCGACGACCCTGTCCTCGATCGCCGCTGCGGCGGCAGATGGCGTTCCAGCCGGCGGGTTCGGCGCGCAGTCGGCCGCTCGGACCGGCGCCGCGGCTGCGAGATACCCCACTGCGGCGACCACGACTGCACATCGTGGGAGCGGACGGATGCGCTGACCGTACTCCGACCGACCGGGGCTATGCGAACCGATTCCTGGTTACCCTCGAAGGACGATGCGACGGGCAGTGGGAGCATGCGTCGCAGCTGTCGTGCTCGGCGCGGCGGCGCCGGCAGGCGCGGTCGTCGGTGGGACGCCGGTCCCGGACGGCCAGCTGCGCTATGTCGCGAACATCTCGATCGCGGGCGCCTTCGGCTGCACCGGCACGCTGATCGCACCCGACTGGGTGGTGACCGCCGGGCACTGCGGCTCGCTGACCGGCTCGATCGTCCCCACGCCGATCGGCATGCCCGCGAGCACCATCGACGTGAAGCTGGCGAGCGTCCACACCGACGGGTCCGGGGCCGAGGACCACAAGGTCACGCAGGTGATCGTCGACAGCGACTACCTCGTCACGAACGGCAGCGGCAACGACGTGACGCTGCTGCAGCTGGACCATGCCTCGGCGGTCCGGCCCGTTCTCATCGCCGCGGTCGGCGAGCGGGCGATCTGGAACGCGGGCAGGCTCGCGACGATCGCCGGCTTCGGCCTTGCCTCCGAGAACGCGCCGCAGCCGCCGGACACCATGCAGAAGGCGCGCGTCCCGATCCGGTCCGACGCCGACTGCGCGGCCGCGTACCCCGACGGCCTGGGCGGCGGATCGTTCGACGCGAAGACCATGCTGTGCGCCGGCTATCCGCAGGGCGGGACCGACACCTGCCAGGGCGACTCCGGCGGGCCGCTGCTCGCGAAGGCGCTCGACGGCTCGTTGCGCCTCGTCGGCGCGACGAGCTTCGGCGACGGCTGCGGGAGACCGGGCAAGCCCGGCGTCTACGCGCGCGTTGCCGAGGGCCCGATCCGGTCGTTCATCGCGCGCTAGCCTGGCGCTAAGCCCAAGCCGCGCAAGCACCGCCACAAGCGATCCAAGCACCGCCGCTGACATAGAGTGCTCGGCCATGGCCGAGCGCGAGCACGACATCGTCCTCTTCGGCGCGACCGGGTTCACGGGCGCGCTGACAGCGGAGTACCTCGCCGCGCACGCCGGGGACGGGCTGCGCTGGGCCCTCGCAGGGCGCAACAGAGCCAAGCTCGAGGCGCTGGCCGAGCGCCTGGGCGTCGATGTCCCGCTGCTGCACGCCGACGTCAACGAGGATGCGTCGCTGCGCGATGTGGCGGACGCGGCCCGCGTTGTCATCACGACCGTCGGGCCCTACGTGACGTACGGCGAGCCGCTCGTGGCCGCATGCGCCTCGGCGGGCACCGACTATGTCGACCTGACCGGCGAGCCGGAGTTCGTCGATCGCATGTACGTCCGCCACCACGCGGAGGCGGAGAAGTCGGGCGCGCGCATCGTCCACGCGTGCGGGTTCGACTCGATCCCGCATGACCTCGGCGTGCTGTTCACCGTCGAGCAGCTGCCGGAGGGCGTGCCGCTGAACGTGCGCGGCTTCGTGCGCGCGGGCGGCAAGCCGTCGGGCGGTACGTTCCACTCGGCGATGACCGCGTTCACACGCGTGCGCCAGACGCAGCAGGTCCACAAGGAGCGCCGCCGGGCCGAGGGCCACGAGGACGGCCGCCGCGTGCGACTCGAGGCCAAGCCGCACCGCCAGCTCGGTTACTGGGCCGTGCCGCTTCCGACCATCGACCCGCAGGTGATCGCGCGGTCGGCGCGCGCTCTCGAGCGCTACGGACCCGACTTCACCTACGGGCACTACGCCGGCGTCAAGCGCCTGCCGATCGCGGTCGGTGGCGTCGCGGGCGTGGCATCGCTGTTCGTCGCGGCGCAGATCCCGCCGGTGCGCAAGGCGCTGATGGGCCGGCTGAGCCCCGGGGACGGCCCGTCCGAGGGCGAGCGCGCCAAGAGCTGGTTCAAGGTGCGCTTCGTCGGCGAGGGCGGCGGCCAGCGCGTCGTGACGATGGTCTCCGGCGGCGACCCCGGCTATACCGAGACTTCGAAGATGCTCGCCGAGTCGGCGCTGTGCCTCGCCGAGGACGACCTGCCGCAGACCGCCGGCCAGGTCACGACCGCCGTCGCCATGGGCGACCAGCTGATCGCGCGCCTGCAGCGCGCCGGGATCGGCTTCGAGGTGCTCGAGAGCCAGGTGTAGGGGCCCGATACGCTGGGTATCTCGTGGCGGCGCGGCCTCCGCGTCCGGCGTCGCCTACCCCGACGCCGATTGGTCCGAAGCCTGGATCCCCTCGTCTGATGGCGTGACGTTGCACGCCGACGTCCTGCGCCCCAAGGGCGCGACCGACGCGACCAAGACACCGGTCGTCGTCTCGATCGGCCCGTACTTCAACCACTCGGGCCAGACGGGGCCGGCCGGCCCCGCCGAGGGCACCCAGTACGACCCGGTCGGGCCCAACGCGGGGCCGTCGGAGCGCTTCCAGGACTTCGTCGAGGGATCGGGGCTGCTCCAGAAGGGCTACAGCTTCGTGATGGTCGACCTGCGCGGCTTCGGAGGCTCCAATGGCTGCCTGGACTGGTCGGGCCCGGGCGAGCAGGCCGACGTGGTCAACGCGGTTCAGTGGGCCGCGAGCAGATCATGGTCCACGGGCAAGGTCGGCATGTACGGGAAGTCGTACGACGCCCTGACCGGCCTGATCGGCGTGGACAGGCGCCCCGCCGGCCTGGGCGCGGTCGTCTCGCAGGAGCCGGTCTACGACGACTACCGGTACCTCTACGGCGACGGCATGCGCCGCGAGAACTCGGTCGCGACGCCCGCGCTCTACGACGGGATCGCGGCCACGCCCGGGCCTGTGACCGACAGCCCGAACTACAACGTCAACAGCCTCAACAACCCGGCCTGCCTTGCGCTCAACTTCAACGCGCAGGCCAACGACGATAACCACGATTCGGACTTCTGGAAGGCGCGCAACCTGATTCCGGGCGCGGCCGGCTCCAACGTGCCGCTGCTGCTGACCCAGGGCCTGACGGAGAACAACACCGTCTCCGACGGGCTGCAGCAGTACCTCGGCAACCACACCGGCTACGAGCGCGCGTGGCTCGGGCCGTGGGACCACGTGCGCGGGAACGAGACGGACTCCACCGGCCGCCTCAAGGAGGGCCGCGCCGGTTGGTTCGACGAGGTCATGCGCTTCTACGACCGCTTCCTGAAGGGCGTCACGCCCACCATCGGCGACCCGCCGATCGCCGTGCAGACGAACGACGGCAAGTGGCGCTCGGAGGCGCAGTGGCCGCCGGCCGACCGCAGCGACTACACCACGGCTCTGCGCGCGGGCACGTACAACGACAACGCGCAGTCCTACTCGACCGGGTCCGTCGACGATCCGACCGCCACCTCCGGGGTCTGGACGATCTCCAAGCCGCTGCCCTACGACGTGCATCTGGCGGGCTCGGGCACGATGGTCGTGAACGTCACGACGCAGCTGCCGAACGCGAACCTGGCGGTCGACGTCTACGACCTCGACGGCAACGGCAGCGGCCCGCTGATCACGCGCCAGGCTCACCTCGTGCGCACGCCGGGCGATTCGTCGATCCGGCTCGAGCTGTGGTCTGCCGACTGGAAGCTCGCCGCCGGCCGCCGCATCGGCGTCCGCGTCACCGACAACAACCAGGACTGGTGGCTGCTCGCGTCGCCGTCGCTGCAGAACGTCACGGTCACGGGCGGAACGGTCGCGCTGCCGTTCCTGCGCTACCGGCGCACGCAGTCGATCCAGGGCGACCCCGGCGTGCAGCTCGAGGGTTACCTGAGCGACACGGTCAGCGTCCCGCCCGCGACGCTCGCGGCATCGCAGACCGACTTCACGCTGCCCCCGCCGCTGAAGACCGCCCCACAGGGCTCGGTCTACACCGGCGGGTACATCGAGCCGGTCAAGAAGCGCTAGGCCTCGCTGTTCGCCAGAGCCGCGAGGCCGAGGCCGGCCGCGACCAGCGCGACGCCCGTGACCATGACGGTCGCCGGCTTGGGCAGGTACCCGCCGCGGCCGGCGAGGACGCCCGCGGCCGCATCCGCCGCGTCGCACACGACGCCGAGCGTGAGCCACTGGCGCCGGGCCTCGCCCGTCGTCGAGAGCGTGCCGACGCCGAGCGCGATGTCGCGGATGCCGAACAGGCGCGCGAGGTAGGGCGATTGCGGGTTGCCCTCGGCGTCCAGGCCGAAGGCCTTGCCGGCCAGTCGCGGCGTCGCCCAGGCTGAGGTGCCGACCGCCATGCGCAGCATGGCCAGGGAACGGATGGTCTGATCGGGTTCCATGCGCCGCGACGCTATGTCCTCCGCAAGGAGGACGCAAGATCGTGCTTACGGGTGACGTCCGCACGCCCGCGTCGGCGTAGGTTCGCCGCCATGGGAATCAGCAGCTACATCGAAGCGGGCTCGGGCGCCGCGGAGCTGCGGGAGCGCATCGCGCTTCTGGAGTCCGAGCGTGCGCTCGCAGGCCTCACCGGACTCGACAACGATCCCGCCTACATGGCCGACCTGCAGGCCGACCTCTTCGCCGCCTCGGCGACCTACGTCGGCGTTGCCGTGACCGAGATCGCGTCGCTCCGGGCGCAGCTCCACGGCACACTGATGGGGTGAGACGCTACAACCTGATCGAGCCCGGGTTCGTCGACGACGAAACGGATCCCGACGGCTACAAGACGGCCTACGACCGGATCGGCCCGAAGGTCGGCGGCGACAAGCTCGGCGCCACGCACTACCTGATCCGCCCCGGTCAGCACCTCTGCCCGTACCACTACGAGTACGCCGAGGAGGAGTGGCTCCTCGTGCTCGAGGGGCGGCCGTCAGTTCGCCACCCCGGCGGGACGGACGAGTTGCGCGAGGGCGACATCGTCGCGTTCGTCGAAGGCCCCGACGGAGCGCACCAGGTGAGCAACTTCAGCGATGCGGACGCGCGCGTGCTGATGTGGGCGAACCTGAGCGACACCGGCGCGGTCGTCTACCCCGACAGCGACAAGATCTCGATCAACCCCAAGGACCGCCGCGACCACATCATCGTGCAGCGCTCTGCGGCGGTCGACTACTGGGACGGCGAGAGGTAGTCCTCGAGCGCGGCGCGCACGCGCTGGCGCCCGCGGTGCAGCAGCACGCGCTGGTTGGCGGCGGAGATACCGAGCGCCTCCTGCACCTCCTCGGAGGTCCAGCCCTCGACGTCGCGCATCGACACCACCGCACGCTGCATCGGCGGCAGCCCCTCGATTGCCCGCTCGATCACCGAGCGCGTCTCGTCGGCGAGCACGGCGTCCTCCGTCCACGGCTCGGGCGGCGACGACCAGGCGCCCGCCCCGGGCTCGCCGGCGGGGTGGAAGCGCTCCGGCGCGACCGACGGCGCGTCCTCGTCGTCGGTCTCCAGGGAGGCGAACGGGACGCTGCGCGCCTCCTTGACGCCCTGCGTCATCGCGCGGTTGGCCACGATCCGCAGCAGCCAGGTCTTGAACGACGAGCGGCCCTCGAAGCGCTCGATCCCGCGCACGACCGCCAGCAACGACTCCTGCACGACCTCCTCGGCGACGGCATCCGTGCGCACGTAGCCGCGGGCGACGCGCAGCATCAGGCGGTGGTAGCGGCGGACGAGCTCGGCGAAGGCCTCGCCGTCCCCGGCGCGCAGGCGCTCGACGAGGTCGTCGTCGCTCGTCACAGGCCGTAGGACTCGAGGAGGCGCAGCCAGAGCTCGCTGCGGGTGGGGAAGCTCGGCACGGCGTGCCAGAGAAGCTCGAGCGGGACCTCGCCGACGACGGCGATCGTCGCGGCGTGGAGCGACTCGCCGATGTCGGGGCCGGTGAAGGTGGCGCCGGCGACGACGCCGCGGTCTTCGTCGACGAGGATCCGCGCCGTCCCGGGCGCGTTGCGCCCGTAGAACGAGCCGCCGGCGTTGGCGCCGGTGCCGACCTCGACGATGCGGACGTTAAGTCCCGCCTCGCGCGCCGTGGCCTCGGTGTGGCCGACCGACGCGACCTGCGGGTCGGTGAAGATCACGCGCGGCGAGAGGGCGCCGTCGGAGCGCAGTTCGACGGGCTTGCCGAGGATGTGGTCGGCGGCGATGCGGCCCTGGTACTTGCCCATGTGCGTGAGCAGCACGCGCCCGTTGGCGTCGCCGATCGCGTAGAGCCAGTCGTGAGCGGTGCTCTGCATCGTGTCGCGCACCGCGACCGGCTTGCCGGGCTCGAGCCGGATCGCGTCGAGCCCGATCTCGCGCGTGTTGAGGCTGCGCCCGACCGCCACGAGGACCTGGTCGCCGGTGATCGGCTCGTGGCCGTCGAGCTCCATCGTGACCGCGCCGTTGCGGCTCACGGCGGTCGCCTTCGCGCCGGTGATGATACGCACGCCGCGCGCCTCCAGCGCGTCGTGCACGTGCTCGGAGGCGAACGGCTCCTCGTGGGCGATCAACCGCTCGCCGCCCTCGACGAGCGTCACCTGCGAGCCGAACGCGGAGAACGCGTCGGCCATCTCGACGCCGACCACGCCGCCGCCGAGGATCAGCAGGCGCTCGGGGACGGTCTTGGTGGTGGTGATCTCGCGGTTCGTCCATGGCTCCGCCTCGCGCAGCCCGTCGATCGGCGGGATCAGCGGATCGCTCCCGGTCGCCACGACGACAGCGCGGCGCGCGACCAGTTCGTCATCGCCGACCGCGACGGTCCGCTCGCCGGTGATCCGGCCGCTGCCGCGGACGACCTCGACGCCGCGGTCGCTGAGCCACGGGAGCATGCTGGTGTCGTCGAGGTCGTGGATGACCTCGTCGCGGCGCCGCAGGACGGCCGGCACATCGAGCTCGCCGCTGACCGCCTCGGCGGCTCCGGGGATGCGCCGCGCCTCGTCGACGACGTCGGGCGGGCGCAGCAGCGCCTTGGACGGCATGCACGCGTAGAACGAGCACTCGCCGCCGATCAGGTGGCGCTCGACGATGGCGACCTTCAGGCCGCCCTCGCCAAGACGCCCGGCGACGACCTCTCCGGCCGGACCGGCCCCGATCACGATGACGTCGAACTCTCGTCGGCTCATGCCCTGGCATCCTGACGGGATGGGCCGATTCGTTGCCGTGCCGCTCCTCGCGGCGTTCGTCGTCGCGTCCGCATGCGGCGGATCGAAGGGCTCCGCGTCGGTCACGTCGGCGGGCACGCCCGCGACGACCGACGGCGGCGGCGCGTCGCGCGCGCTGCACCTGGCGAAGGTCGGGACGTTCGACAGCCCGCTCTACGTCATCTCGCCGCCGGGCGACGCGCGCCGGCTGATGGTGGTCGAGCAGGGCGGCACGATCCGCGTCGTGCGCGGCGGAAAGAAGCTTGCGCAGCCGTTCCTGGACATCCGGTCGCGCGTGGTCAGCGGCGGCGAGCAGGGCCTCTTGTCGATGGCGTTCGCGCGCAACTACGCCCGCTCGCATCGCCTCTGGGTCTACTTCACGAACCGCAACGGCGACGAGGAGATCGACGCGTTCCGCGCGGCGTCGGCCGACCGCGCCGATCCCGGCTCCGCCAAGCGCATCCTCATCCAGGCCGACACCGAGTCAAATCACAACGGCGGGCAGCTGCAGATGGGCTCGGACGGCTACCTCTACGCCGGGCTCGGCGACGGCGGCGGCGAGAACGACCAGCACGGCGAGCGCGGCAACGGCCAGAACCTCGGCACGCTGCTCGGCAAGATCATCCGGATCACGCCGCGGGCCGGCGGCGGCTACTCGATCCCCAAGAGCAACCCGTTCGTAGGCCGCGCCGGCGCGCGCGGCGCGATCTACAGCTACGGCCTGCGCAACCCGTGGCGCTTCTCGTTCGACCGGCGCACCGGCGACATCGTGATCGGCGACGTCGGGCAGAACGCGGTCGAGGAGATCGACTCCCGCCGGCGCGGGACCGCCAAGGGCGTGAACTTCGGCTGGCGCCCGTGGGAGGGGCGGCGGCGCAACTTCAACGAGCCGGCGCCCGGCGCGGTCTTCCCGCAGCTCACGAAGACCCACAGCGACGGCTGGTGCTCGATCACCGGCGGCTACATCGTGCGCGACCGCTCGCTCGGCTCGCTGTATGGGCGCTACGTCTACGGCGACTTCTGCAAGGGCCAGCTGCGCTCGGTCAAGTTGTCGCAGTCGAGGGCGAGCGGCGACAGCGCGCTGCCGCTGAAGCGCGTCCCGAGCATCTCGTCGTTCGGCGAGGACGAGCGCGGGCGCGTCTACGTCGTGTCGCTCGACGGGCCGGTCTACCGCTTCGCGCGCTGAACGTCGAGCCGGCGGGCTCGCGCGCGCTCGCGCCACGGCGTCGGCGCCTGCTCGCGATGGCCGAGGCGCAGCGCGTCGAGCGCCTGTTCGAGGTCGCGCGCCACGTCGACGGCGTCCGGCAGCACCTCTGCATCGGCGTAGATGCCGGCCTGGAGGCGCCCGGCGTAGGACAGCACGCCGATCGACAGCGCGTGGCCGTGCAGGAACGGGACGGCGGGATGCATCGCGGTCAGGCGGCGGCCGAGCAGGGTCAGGTCCTGCGGCGGGCCGGGGACGTTCGAGACGACGAGGTTGAACGCCGCCATGCGGGCGGCCGCGCGCGTGACGAGCCGGCGGCCGGGAGCGGGGAGGAGGTCGGCCGCGCGAGCGAGCGCGCGCAGCGGCCGAGCCTCGCCGCTGCGCTTGCACGCGCGGGTCGCGTCGCGGACCGCGCGCAGCACTGTCAGCGGGTCGGTCTCGCGCACCGGGAGGTCGACCGTGACGAACGAGATGTCGTTCCCGAGGTCGCCCGGCTCGCCCGTGCGCGTGTTGACCGGG
>VAYD01000201.1:481-1253 GCA_005883905.1 Actinomycetota bacterium | reverse complement strand
GACGATGTCGTTGAGCGTCGCCCCGTGCCTGCGGCCCGCCTCGCGCAGGTCCTCCAGCGGCGCGTCGGCGAACGCGACCTCGCGACGGTGCGTGACGGAGCGGTTCAGCGCCGTAGGCGCCGCCGGTCGCGCGAGCGCCTCGGTGGCGGCGCGGATCTCGCGCGCCGGGAGGCTCGGCCTGCGCAGCGCGTTGAGCGCGGTCCTCGCCGCGCGCGCCGCGCCCGCCTGGGCGACGCGCGCCGGGCCCGGCGCCGTGCGCGGCGTCCAAGCCGAGGGCGGCGCCTCTACGCCGTCGAACAGCAGCACCGCGACCTGCACGGCCGCGATCCCGTCCACGAGCGCGTGGTGGGCCTGGCCGACGATCGCCCACCCGCCGCCGGCGACGCCGTCGACGCACGTCAGGCGCCACAGCGGGCGCTCCATGTCGAGCGGCCGCCCGAGCAGGCGCCCGGCGAGCGCGCGCAGCTCGCCGGCGCCTCCGGGCGCGGCGAGCGTCATGCCGTGCACGTGGCGCGCGATGTCGAAGCCGGGGTCGTCGACCCATTGCTGGCCGTCGATGTGGCGGCGGAAGCGCGGCAGCGCGTCGAGCCGGGCGTCGATGTGGCGCCGCAGCGCCGCGACGGAAGGCGCCGGGCCCTCGAGCTTCAGGGTCCAGCCGACGTGCAGGGGCGCCTGCGCGGTCTCGAGGTCAAGAAACGCTGCATCGAGAGCGCTGAGGCGATCTGGCGGCGGCACGCTGCAAGAAGTCTGCCGGATTCCGAATTGCTAAAGG
>VAYD01000201.1:0-428 GCA_005883905.1 Actinomycetota bacterium | reverse complement strand
TGCTTCCAAGCATAAGAACTTCCTAGTTCTTGAAACCCACGGAGGCTCCTTTTCCCCGCTGCGCTCCATGCAAAAGCGGGTTTTGGCTGTACGGACTATGCACTGCGCGGGTGTTCCAGCACCCGTGCGGTGCGCTTGCGTACTTAACAGGACATATGCCTAGGTACGCAATCCCCAGATGTGGGGATTTGTGCGTTCCTGGACGGGTGTCGTATCAAGCCTGCCTATGCAGGCGCAAGTGCTCGCGCAGACTTATGCAGCCTTGCGGCGCGCGAACCGAGCCACGCGAGCCTGGAATCCGAGCTCGTTCTCGAAGTCCGCGTCCGTCGTGTGCTGGAACGCAAGCTCCTTGCGCTCCAGCAGCCGCAGGAACGCCTCGACGACCTCGCCGTCGAGCTGCGTGCCGGACACGCGCCGCAGTTCGGCGA
>VAYD01000511.1:409-2334 GCA_005883905.1 Actinomycetota bacterium | reverse complement strand
ACGAGGTCGCCGCGGCGGCGATGGGCGTCAACCTCGTGCGCACGAAGCTGATGGCCTACGCGATCGGCGCGTTCTTCGGGGGCTTCGCCGGCGTGTTCCTGGGGACGTACAACAACACCGTCAACGTCGATCAGTTCGAGTTCGGCTTCTCGGTGTTCATCCTCTGCATGATCATCATCGGCGGCATGGGCAACATCAGCGGCGTGATCCTCGGCGCGGTCTTCCTGTCGCTGGTGAACCGCGACCTGCTGCCCCAGATCAACACCTATCCCGGGAAGATCGGCCTGAACTTCGACGTGACCTCGATCAACTTCGGGATCTTCGGGTTCCTGCTGCTCGTGATGATGGTGCTGCGGCCCGAGGGCTTCCTGCCATCCACAAGACGAAAAATCGAGCTGCACGAGGCCGAGATCGAGGGCGAGGAGGCCGCCCCCGGCGGCGCCATGACCCCCGAGATGTACGAGGTGCGCCACGAATGACTGAGCTGGTCCTCGAAGCGCGGCACGTCTCGAAGGTGTTCGGCGGCCTCGTCGCGGTCAACGACGTCGACTTCACGGTCCCGGAGAAGGGGATCGTCTCGCTGATCGGCCCCAACGGCGCCGGCAAGACGACGTTCTTCAACTGCATGACGGGTCTGTACAAGCCGACCACCGGCCGCGTGACGTTCGATGGCAAGAACATCACCGCCCAGCGCGCGGACCTCGTCACGAAGGCCGGCATGGCGCGCACCTTCCAGAACATCAAGCTGTTTCGCACGATGACCGCGCTGGAGAACGTCCAGGTCGGGATGCACTCGCGGATGCGCGCGCGCCTGACCGGCATGGTCCTGCACACGCCGTTCGTCAACCGCGAGGAGAAGGCGTCGATCGAGAAGGGGCGCGAGCTCCTGAACTTCGTCGGGCTCAAGCGCCACGGCGAGCTTGCGATGAACCTGCCTTACGGCGACCAGCGCCGCCTGGAGATCGCGCGGGCGCTGGGGTCCGATCCCAGGCTGCTGCTGCTCGACGAGCCGACGGCCGGCATGAACCCGCAGGAGTCCGAGGAGCTGCGCCAGCTGATGGAGAAGCTGCGGACCGAGCGCGAATTGTCGATCCTGCTGATCGAGCACGACATGAAGGTCGTGATGAACGTCAGCGACTACATCACGGTGCTCGACCACGGCGAGAAGATCGCCGAGGGCACGCCGCAGGAGGTTCGCGAGCATCCGCGCGTCATCGAGGCCTATCTGGGGAGCCAGGCGTGAGCGACCAGCCCGTAACCGACGCGTCCGGCAACGGCAAGGCGCCCGTCCTCTTCGTCGAGGAGATCCACACGTTCTACGGCGCGATCGAGGCGCTGAAGGGCATCACGATCGAGGTCGACGAGGGCGAGATCGTCACGCTCATCGGGTCCAACGGCGCCGGCAAGACCACGACGCTGCGGTCGATCTCCGGCATCGTGCCGCCGCGCAGCGGGCGGATCGTGTTCCAGGGGCGCGAGATCCAGGCCATGCACGGCCACCAGGTCGCCGAGCTCGGGATCGCCCACTCGCCCGAAGGGCGACGCATCTTCCCGCGCATGACGGTCCTCGAGAACCTCGAGATGGGCGCGTTCACGCGCAAGGACAACAAAGCAATCCGCGAGGACGTGGACCGGGTGTATTCGCTGTTCCCGCGCCTCAAGGAGCGCGAGAAGCAGAAGGGCGGGACCATGTCCGGCGGCGAGCAGCAGATGCTCGCGATGGGCCGCGCGCTCATGGCGCACCCAAAGCTGCTGCTGCTCGACGAGCCCTCGCTCGGCCTCGCGCCCGTCATCGTCGACAAGATCTACGAGATCATCCGCGAGATCAACGAGCAGGGAACCACGATCCTGCTGGTCGAGCAGAACGCGCTGATGGCGCTCGACGCGGCCGATCGCGGCTATGTGCTCGAGACCGGGCGGATCGC
>VAYD01000511.1:0-314 GCA_005883905.1 Actinomycetota bacterium | reverse complement strand
CGGCGCCAACGCCTTCTGGCTCCTGTACCTCTGGCTCGGCTCGGCGATCGGCGCGAGCTGGCTGTCGAACTACAAGGGCTACGGCGAGAAGGTCGGTCTCGGCACGGGCCTGCTGCTGAGCATCATCGGACTGATCGTCTGGCTCTTGTGGCCGGCGAAGTCCGACTCGAAGTGGGCCGCCCGCCGCCGCGGCGAGGACCCCGACAAGGTCACGACGGGTTAGCGCAGCGCGTCTGCCAGGGCCTCGTCGAGGTCCGGGTGGGTGAAGGGGTAGCCGAGCGCCAGTGGGCGCGCGGGGACGGCGCGCTGGCCCT
>VAYD01000510.1:3334-3733 GCA_005883905.1 Actinomycetota bacterium | reverse complement strand
GAGGAGATGCTCGCGCGGGCGCGCGCGAAGGAGCCGTCGATCACGTGGGAATGGGCCAACGCGCAAGACCTTCCCTACGAGGCGAACCGCTTCGCCGCGGCCACGGTCGGCTTCGGTGCGCGCAACTTCTCCGACCTCCCGCTCGGCGTCTCCGAGATGACGCGCGTCGTGCGCCCGGGCGGCAACGTCGTGATCCTCGAGATCACCACGCCCCAGAAGCCGCCCGTGTCGACGTTCTTCTCGGTGTGGTTCGATCATGTCGTGCCGGCCCTTGGGCGACTGGCCGGCGACTCGGATGCTTACACCTACCTCCCTAACTCCGTGAAGCGCTTCCCCGGCCCCGAAGGCCTCGCCGGAGTCATGGCCGCGGCAGGCCTGCGCGACATCCGCTGGATTCTC
>VAYD01000510.1:0-3319 GCA_005883905.1 Actinomycetota bacterium | reverse complement strand
CTCACGGCGGGCGGCATCATCGCCATCCACGTGGGAACGAAGGCGTGAGCGGGACCTCGGACGGGCCGATCACGGAGATCGTCCACGTCGCCGGCGCCCACGTCGGCCCGCTGCTGGCACGCGTCGAGCAGCGGCTGCTCGAGATCGCGAGCGACAACGGCCCGGTGCTGTCCGAACACGCCACGGGAACGATCACCGCGGGCGGCAAGCGGCTGCGCCCGCTGCTCGTCGTGCTCGCCGCCGGCGGCGCCGACGGCGACGGCGTGATCCGTGGTGCGGTCGCCGTCGAGCTCGTGCACGCCGCCACGCTGGTGCACGACGACGTCCTCGACGCGGCCGCCCTGCGCCGCGGCCGCCCGACCGTCGTGGCCTCTGGCGGCCGCGAGCTCGCGGTCGCGACCGGCGACCTGCTCTTCTCGCGCGCGTTCACCGAGCTCCTGCCGAGCGGCCCGGACGCAGTGCGCGCCCTCAGCGAGGCCGGCAGCGCGCTCGCCGAGGGCGAGTTGATGCAACGCGCCGACGCCTTCGACGCGGCCGTGTCGGTCGATCGCTACCTGCGCCGCTGCGAGCTCAAGACCGCCTGCCTGTTCGTCGCCGCCTGCCGCCTGGGCTCGATCGAAGCCGGCGACGGCAAGGCGCTCGATCCGTTCGCCCGTGACATCGGCACGGCCTTCCAGATCCTCGACGACGTGCTCGACGTGTCCGGGCCGGCCGAGCAGACGGGCAAGCACCGCGGGACGGACCTCCTCGACGGCACGGTCACGCTGCCCTTCATCCTCGCGCGGGAGAGCGACCCGGCGCTGGGCGCGCCACCTGGCATGACGCCCGCCGAGGCTGAGGCGGTCTGCGATCGGATCGCGGCGACCGGCGCGCTGGACACAGCACGGGCGCGAGCCCTGGACCTGGTCGTGCAGGCAAAGGACTCGCTCCCGCCCGGGCTGCCGCCGGCGCAGCGCCGCGCGCTGGACCTCGTCGCCGACAGCGTCGTCGCGCGCTACGCGTAGCGCTTAAAGCGCTGTGGCCCGCTCTCGCGGGCCACAGAACGCGGCGGACACTGCCTGGGGGCCCGCCTCGGGCGGCGACGTCCGCCGCCCTCGGCACCCCTGGTGGTGGGAACACGCGCGGATCGCGATCGATCCGCTATGGGTGGGTCTAGAAGTCCTCGGGGAGGATGAGGTCGTGATTGAGCGCCTCGACGAAGCGATCGATCTCCTCTTCCATGTTCGCGTGCATCAGGCGCTTGAGATCGCGCACGAGCGCCTCGGTGCCGCGGTCGAGCTCCTCGTCGAAGCGCTCGACGAGGTTCTGCTCGTAGATGCCGGTGCCGACCCACTCGCAGTTGGGGCAGCGCAGCGTGACCTGCCAATGGGTCGCGCCGTACTCCTCCCACTCGACGGGGTAGACCAGATCGCCCTCGCAGGTCCCACACAGGTGCAGGTCGTTGGCAACCGTGCCGCTCTCAACCGCTGCGGGCAGGCGCGTTGGTCGTCGAAGTAGACGACCTCGATCGTCTTGCCGGAGGGGAGGACCACGCGGCGGACGTAGTGGCGGTTGTCGGGCTGAGGACTCATCAAATGCTCCTGACAGCCCCTACATCGACCATGCGTCCGCGGGACTTGACACCCAGAACTGGGTATTTCGCCACATTGCGAAAATGAGCCGAAACGCCCGTCGCACCGCTACCCTCTGAGGCATGCCAAACATCGGCCCTCTCGAGCTCGTCGTGATCCTGGTGATCGTGCTGCTCCTCTTCGGGGCGAAGCGCCTGCCGGAGCTCGGACGCTCGCTCGGCTCTGGCATGAAGGAGTTCAAGGACTCCGTGACGGGCAAGGATTCCGACAGCAGCCGCACCGAGCTCGACCCCGGCGACGCGCCCGAGCCTGCTGAGACGGTCACGCGCGCCGACGCACCGGTCGAGGCCGAGCCGCGGTCCTAGCCGTGCACTGACCCGTGGCCACGGCGATCCGCCCCGTCGGCTACGACGATCGCCTCAGCGTCGTCGAGCATCTCGATGAGCTGCGTCACCGGCTGATCCTCTCGGTCGGCGTCTTCGTGGTGGCGTTCGCGCTGTGCCTGGTGTTCAACCACCAGCTGCTGACGATCATCAACAAGCCGCTGCAGGAAACGACCCAGAAGCGCACGGAGGAGGGCAAGGGGATCCTCGGCGAGATCTACCTCCTCACCAAGGCGGTCAAGGGCATCCCGGCCACGAACGAGAACTTCTACAACTCGATCGAGCCGCGGCTGACGTCCGCGCAGCGAGCCGAGGCGCAGCGCTGGCTCGCACAACAGCGGGCGCTCGTCGCCGACCTGAAGCTCCCGAACGGCGCCCAACCGGTGACGCTCGCACCCGGCGAGCCGTTCAGCGCCACGTTCACAGTCGCCTTCTACTTCGCGCTGCTGATCAGTATGCCGCTGGTCCTCTACCAGCTCTACGCGTTCCTCCTGCCGGCGTTCAGCCCGGAGGAGCGAAGCGTCGCGCTGCCGCTGATGCTGATGATCCCGGTCCTCTTCATCGCCGGGGTCCTGTTCGGGTACTTCCTCGTGCTGCCGGCGGCCGTGCGCTTCCTGCAGAACTTCAACTCCGACCAGTTCAACATCCTGTTGCAGGCCCGCGACTACTACAAGTTCGCGGTCCTCACACTGGCCGCGTCGGGCATCGTGTTCCAGGTGCCGGTCGGCGTGCTGGCGCTGACGCGGCTCGGCGTGGTGACGCCGCAGTTCCTGCTGCGCAACTGGCGCTACGCCATCGTGATCCTCACGGTCATCGCCGTGCTGCTGCCGGGGACGGACCCCGTCTCGACGATGATCGAGTGCATCCCGCTGTACCTGCTCTACGGCCTCAGCATCGTGCTGTCGCGCTGGTTCCTGCCGAAGCGCGACGAGGCCGAAGAGCCCGAAGACGTCCTAGACTGAGCGCCCGTGCTGTTCGATCTGAGAGGCCGCGGCAGGCGCCGCACGGTCCAGGGCATCTATCTGGCGCTCGCCATCCTCATGGGTGGCGGACTCGTGCTGTTCGGCGTCGGCGGCAACGTGTCCGGCGGCCTGCTGGACGCCATCAAGAACAACCCGAAGTCCGCCAACAGCGACGTCTTCGTAAAGCGGCTCAAGGCCGCCGAGAAGCTCACCCAGACGCAGCCCAACAACGCGCAGGCGTGGGCGAACGTGGTGAAGCTGCGCTACCAGGTCGCCGGCACGGGCGACAGCTACGACGACGCGACGAACTCGTTCACCGACAAGGGCAAGGCCGAGCTGCAGCGCGTCGATCAGGCATGGACGCATTACCTCGACCTGGACCCGAAGAAGATCGACGCAACAG
>VAYD01000200.1 GCA_005883905.1 Actinomycetota bacterium | reverse complement strand
CGCGCCAGTTGCGGTCCAGCAGCTCCCGCGCTGCCTGCTCCAGGCCGTGCACGCGGCGTAGCCTGCCAGCATGCCCGAGCGCAGCGCCGGCATCCTCCTGTACCGCCACGGGGACGACGGGCCAGAGGTCCTGCTCGTCCACCCGGGCGGCCCGTTCTTCGCGCGGCGCGACGACGGCGCGTGGAGCATCCCGAAGGGGCTCTACGAGGACGACGAGGAGCCGCTGGCGGCCGCGCGCCGCGAGTTCGCCGAGGAGCTCGGGTCGCCATGCCCCGACGGCCCGACGCTCGAGCTCGGCGAGA
Organism: Actinomycetota bacterium; assembly: GCA_005883905.1. Classification (GTDB taxonomy): domain Bacteria; phylum Actinomycetota; class Thermoleophilia; order Solirubrobacterales; family Solirubrobacteraceae; genus AC-49. The sequence continues at coordinate 5,596 of VAYD01000200.1, read as the reverse complement.
TCCGCCAGAAGAACGGCAAGCGCGTGACCGCGTGGGCCCTCGAGGGCGACCTCGACGCCGAGGCGATCACGAGCAACACCTTCGAGCTCGAGTGGCCGCCGCGCAGCGGCCGCCGCCAGGAGTTCCCCGAGGTCGACCGCGCCGCGTGGTTCACGCTCGACGCGGCGCGCGTCAAGATCCTCGCGGCCCAGGCGCCGCTGCTGGACCGGCTGGCGGAGCAGGTGGGCTGATCCCGGACTCCTGCATTGCGCAGCGAACAGCCGCTCGCTCCCACTTGGGCTGCTTCGTTCTCTATATGAGCGACTTTGGCCGCCCAAGTCGCGTTAGGCCGACCGGCCCAGCGTCAGACCGGGACGATGCCGGACTTCTTGTAGGGCCGCTCGACCTTCTTGTTCGCCGCCATCTCGAGCGCGCGGCAGATCGTCGGGCGCGTCTCGCGCGGGTCGATGACGTCGTCGATCATCGCGTTGCGGGCGGCGATGTAGACGTCGATGATCGAGCGGTAGTTGGCGATCAGCTCGGCCTTCTTGGCGGCCGGGTCCTCGGCCTCCTCGACCTGCTTGCGGAACACGATCTCGACCGCGCCCTCTGCGCCCATGACCGAGATCTCAGCGGTCGGCCAGGCGACGATAAGGTCCGGCTCGTACGCCTTGCCGCACATGACGTAGTAGCCGGCCCCGTAGGCCTTGCGCAGCACGACCGTGATCTTCGGGACCGTCGCGTTGGCGACCGCGTAGAGCATCTTCGCGCCGTGGCGGATGATCCCCGCCTCCTCGACCTTCGTGCCGACCATGAAGCCCGGCACGTCCTGCAGGAACACGAGCGGGATCCCGTACGCGTTGCAGAGGTTGATGAAGCGCGCCGCCTTGTCGGCGGAGTCGTTGTCGAGGATCCCGCCGAGCCGCTTGGGCTGGTTGGCGACGATCCCGACCGGCCGCCCGCCGAAGCGCGCAAAGCAGGTGATGATCGTCTTGGCCCACTGCGGCTTCATGTCGAAGTGCTCGCCGTCGTCGACGATCCGCGCGATGACCTCGTACATGTCGTAGGGCTTGCGGTTGGACTCCGGGATGACGTCCAGCAGCTCCTCGTCCATGCGGTCGATCGGGTCGGAGACCCCGCGCAGCGGCGCTGCCTCCTCACAGTGCGACGGCATGAACGAGAGGTACTCCTTGATCCTCGCGATGCACTCCTCGTCGTCGGCGACCTCGAGGTCGCCGACGCCGCTCTTGCGGCAGTGCACGCGCGAGCCGCCGAGCTCCTCTTGCGTGACGTCCTCGCCCACGGCGGCACGCACCAGGTGCGGACCGGCCAGCGCCATCGAGCCGCGGCCCTTGACCATCGGCACGAAGTCCGCGAGTCCGGGGATGTACGCGGTGCCCGCCGCGCACGGCCCCATGAGCGCCGCGACCTGAGGGATCACACCCGAGTTGACGACCTCCTCGCGGAACAGGTGGCCCGAGCCGGCGAACAGCGAGCCGACCGCCTCCTGGATGCGCGCACCCGCGCTGTCGAGCAGCCAGACGAACGGGATCCGCTTGGTCAGCGCGAGCTCGCGTAGCCGCGCGACCTTCATCTCGCCCGTCATGCCCATCGAGCCCGCCATCACCGTGAAGTCGTAGGCGGCGACCGCGCACAGGCGGCCATCGATCTTGCCGTAGCCGGTGATCACGCCGTCGGCTGGCGCCTCCTTGCCGTCCAGCCCGCGCACGGAGAAGTGAATGCCTGCGTGGATGCCGAGCTCGGTCCACGTCCCTTCGTCGACGAGCAGCGCCAGCCGTTCCCGCGCCGTGAGCTTGCCCGCCTCGTGCTGGCGGGCGATCCGCTCTTCGCCACCGCCAAGCTTGGCCTTCGCGCGCCGTTCGTGCAGGTCCTCGACGAGCGGGCGCAGGATCGAGGCCGGGGCATCGGTGCTCATGCCCCGGCACTCTACCTGCGGGAAGTGGGAAGTCCTACTCCCTACTTCGCGCGCACGTCGAAGCTCTTCTGCTTCGGCACCGACCGGTTACCGCCGGCGTCGGTCGCCACGACCGTCGCGTGGTAGTGGCCGCTGCGCAGCCGCTTGAGCGGGAGCTTGATGCTGCGCTTCCCGCCCTTCAGCGACCGCTTGATCGTCAGCCGCGCAACCGCCACGCTGTGCGCGCGTCCCACGCGCTGAAGGCGGACTCGGACGCGTGCCTTCTCCGACAGCCTGAACCGCAGCCGCCCATGCACGATCCGCAGCTTCGTGATCCGCGGCGCCACGCCGACGGTGAACGTCACGAGCGCGGGCGTCGGATCGGTGTTCCCGGCATGATCAGTCGCCGCGACGGAGAAGCGATGCACCCCGTCGCGCAGGGCGCCGGTGTGGAAGGTGTCGGCGCACGGCTTCGCCGGCGCGCTGTCGAGCGAGCACGCGAACGTCACGTTGCTCTCGTCGCCCTTGTACGCGAACACCGAGTACGCCTCGCGCACCTTCTTCGACCCGTCCGGCCCCGACGTGATCGTCGTATCGGGCGCGTGCATCGGGCACTCGCCGGCGACCGCGTGCAGCCACAGCAGGCTGACATCGTGGCCGGCGTAGGTCGGCGCGGCCAGCGTCGCATCGGCCGACTGGAACACGAGGCAGTTGCCGTCGGCGTCCAGAGATGCCGCGCCGAAGTGGTCGGCGGGAACCTGGGTGCCGTCATGGAGACCGACGAGGGCGGTCGTGCCCGCGTTGAGGTCGCGCAGCCATCCGCCGCCCGGATCGCCGGGCCCGAAGGCCCCCTTGTGGCTCTCGAACGCGACCTTCGTCCCGTCGAGGCTGATGCCCGAGGGGAACACCTGCGTCGGCGAGTGCTCCCCGCCCGGGCCGATGCCGACCACGGTCGTCGTGCCGGCGGCGACGTCGCGCAGATAGGCGTCGCCCAGCGTGGTCGAGTCGGGGGTGATCTTGCTGTACGCAGAGAACAGGAACCGGTTGCCGTCAGCGCTCATCGTGATGCGGTCCGCGCTGGTGTCCGAGGGCGAGCCGTCCGCCTTGCGGTCGACGAGCGTCGTGGTCCCGGCCGCGAGGTCGCGGACGTAGATGTGCTGAAGGCCGTCGGCCTCGCCGGCGACGACGTCCTTCGCGTACGTGGTGAACCCGACACGCGTGCCGTCGGCGCTGATCATCGGCAGGCCGGAGTGGTCCCCGAGCTGCGCGCCGGTCGCTGTGAGGCTCCCGACGACGGTGGTCCCCGCTGCGAGGTCGCGCACGAAGACGTCGGCCTTGCCATTCGCGTCACCGGCGACCAGGTTGCCCGAGGACGACAAGAACGCCACCTTCATGCCGTCCTGGCTCAGCGCCGGACGGTAGCTGTAGCCGTCACCGACACCGGACGCGCCGCTGCTGGCGAGCGTCGTCGACCCCGTCACGAGATCGCGCACGTAGATCTGGGTGCGCACCCCGTCACCCCCCGGCAGGTTGCTCGCGTTGCTGGCAAACGCGACCTTGGTGCCGTCGGCGCTGATCGTCGCCTCCTGGCTTTCCGCATTGGCCGCCGGCCCGTCGGCGCCGTCGCCGCGGCTGACGAGCCTCGTCGTCCCGAGGAGGACGTCGCGCACGTAGACCTCGCGCGTGCCGGCGGGGCCGGCCAGCGGCGCCGTCGTCGTGAAGGCGACAAAGCGACCGTCGGCCGAGATCGCGCGCTCGCTGGTGTCGACCGAGCCGATCTGGGCGGGGCGGCCCGAGGCGTCGGCGGGGCGCGAGATCAGCCGCGTCTCGAAGCCGCCCGCGAGGTGGCGCTGGAAGACTTCCTCGAAGACGCCGTTTGCGAGCGGGTCGAGATCGGCGTTGCTCGACGCGAAGACGGCGTTCGTGGCGTGCTGGTCCAGCGACACGTCGCCGTATCCGCCCTGACTCACCGCTCCGGCGGCTCCGGCTGCACGGCCGAGCGCGACCGTGTGGGCGCCGGTGAGCACGCGCAGGAACGGGAACGAGTTCGGCCCCTCCTCGTTGTGCCCCGGATCCGCGCCGAGGTTCGTGGCGTTGCTCAGGAAGGCGACGGCCGAGCCGTCGCCGGCGATGACGGGTTGCTGCGAATCGGCGTTGCCCTTGGCTCCCGCGGCGCCCTCGGCGCGGCTGACGAGCGTGGTCGTCGCCGCAATCAGGTTGCGCACATGAACATCGCGGCCTGCGTCCGCGTCACCGTCGCCGAGATTGCTCGCCGAGCTGGTGAACGCCACGAGCGTGCCGTCCGAGCTGATCGACGGATCACTCGAATAGCCGTTCCCGATCGTTCCGCCGTTGGCGCGGCTGACGAGCACCGGCTGGACGGCGCCCAGCGGACGGACGTAGATGTCGCTGGCGGCGTTCTGGTCGCCGCCGGCGCCGTTGAGGTTCGTCGCCGACGACGAGAACGCGACGTTGTCGCCGGCAGCGTCGATCGCAGGCGAATAGGCGTCCGAGTCGCCGGGGGTGCCTTGGTAGGAGTCCGCGATCTCCGTCGTGTTCGTGTCGAGGTGGCGGACGTAGACATGGGTCCTGGTGATGACGCCCGGGACCAGGTTGTGCGCGGCGGAGTCGAACGCGGCCGTGCTGCCGTCGGCGTCCAGGACGCAGTCCGCGGCCTGGACGGTGCCGATCGTGCCACCGGTCGAGCGGTCCACGGCAACGATCGTGCCGGTCGCGATCGTCACCGCATAGGCGTGCCCCGGGCCGACGCCCGCGACGAGGTTGGCGGCCTCGGAGACGAAACACGCCTTCGTGCCGTCGGCGCTGATCGACGGCCCGCCGCTGGGGTGACCGTCGCCGGCCGGCCCACCCGGACCGGCGCGGTCGAGGAGCGTCACGGCGCCCGTCTGGTCATCGCGCGCGAAAACGTGGGTATTCGTATCGGCGACACCGAGGTCGTCGGCTTCGGAGACGAACACGGTGAAGCGGCCGTCCGAGCTCGTGGCATGACTGGCGATCCAGCTGTTGCCGTCGGACTGGACCGGCAGCGGGCCGAACCCGTCGGTCCGGCTGACGAGCGTGGTCGCGCCGGCCTGGTAGGAGTCGGCGGCGAGCGCCGGCGCGCTGAGCGCGAGCGCGGCGAGGACGGCAGTGACGATGGGCGCGCGGAGAGGCATGGCGCCACGGTCGCATCCGCGGGGGCGCCCGTCGCGGGGGGCGAGCCGCCGACTTGCTGGCGGAAAACCGACGGGTCGCTAGTCGCGGACCTTGAGCGGCAGCAGCGGCTCGACGACCGCCGCGATCCGGTCGGCGAGCTCGGGCGAGCCGAACGCCGTGATCTCGCAGCCGATCAGCGACGTCGCCTCGGCGACCTCCGTCAGCAACGTGCGCAGCCCGCCGTCGCTGAGCCCACCGGTCGCCTCGAAGCGCGCGGGCACGATCCCCGGGTCGAGCACGTCGCAGTCGAGGTGCACGAACACCTCGCGGCCCTCGAGCGCGCTCGCCAGCAGCGAGGGGCGATCGACCAGGTCGACGCCGCGGCTCTCGATCAGCACGCGCTCCTGCCCGTCGAGGTCGCGCACGCCGCACATCACGACCTGCGTCGGGTCGAGCGTCGGCCCGGCCGACTCGAACCCGGTCTCCCAGAGCCCGCACGCACCCGCGAGGCACATGCCGCCGAGGAAGCCCGACGGCGTGGTGTCG
>VAYD01000509.1:3786-4928 GCA_005883905.1 Actinomycetota bacterium | reverse complement strand
CAACGGCTACATCCCCGGCATGACGAAGAGCAGTTGGTGATCGCTCGATGTCGATGACCGACCCGATCGCCGACTTCCTCACGCGGATCCGCAACGGGATCCACGCGTCGCACACGACCGTGGACATCACTGCGTCCAAGCTGAAGAAGGACATGGCGCGGATCCTCGTCGAGCAGGGCTACATCCAGTCCTACGACGTCGAGGAGCCGACCCCCGACAATCCCGGCGAGATCATCCGCATCACGCTCAAGTACACCGAGGACCGCCGCTCGGCCATCTCCGGCCTGCGCCGCGTCTCCCGTCCGGGCCAGCGCCACTACGCCGGCTCCAAGGGCGTGCGCAAGGTCCAGGGCGGCATGGGCACCTCGATCGTCTCGACGTCTCACGGCGTCATGACCGGCCACCAGGCGCGCCAGCAGGGCGTCGGCGGCGAGGTCGTGGCGGAGGTGTGGTGAGCACGCAGCCATGAGTCGCATCGGCAAGAAGCCCATCCCCGTCCCGACCGGCGTCACCGTGACGATCGATCCCGAGGTCGTGCGCGTGCACGGCCCCAAGGGCGAGCTCTTCGAGCGCATCCCGCGCGACATCAGCGTCGCGCAGGCCGGCGAGGAGCTCAACGTCACGCGGCCGACCGACCGCGGGGAGCACCGCGCCCTGCACGGGCTGACGCGATCGCTCGTGGCGAACATGGTCCAGGGCGTGACCGAGGGCTTTTCGAAGACGCTGGAGATCCAGGGCGTCGGCTACCGCGCGCAGCTCAAGGGCAAGGACCTCGAGCTCGCGCTCGGCTACTCGCACCCCGTGCCCGTCAAGGCGCCGGACGGCATCGAGTTCGAGGTGCCGCAGCCGACGCGCGTGATCGTCAAGGGCATCTCCAAGCAGCAGGTCGGCGAGATCGCCGCCTTCATCCGCAAGCAGCGCCCGCCGGAGCCCTACAAGGGCAAGGGCATCCGGTACGAGGGCGAGTACGTCGCACGGAAGGTCGGGAAGCGCGCATGACGGTCCTCACGAAGCCTGCGAAGCGCCTCAAGCGCCGCCGCCGCGTCCGCGCGAAGGTCATCGGGACCGCGACGCGCCCGCGCATCAGCGTGTTCCGCTCAAACCGCGGCCTGTTCGCTCAGCTCATCGACGACGAGCGCGGC
>VAYD01000509.1:2116-3776 GCA_005883905.1 Actinomycetota bacterium | reverse complement strand
GAGCCCGACCTCAAGGGGCTCAAGCGGCTGGAGCAGGCCTCGAAGGCCGGCCAGCTGCTCGCCGAGCGCGCGAAGGCCGCCGGCGTCGAGCGCGCCGTGTTCGATCGCGGCGGCTACCAGTACCACGGCCGCGTCAAGGCCTTTGCCGAGGGCGTCCGCGAGGGCGGGCTGGCCGTCTAAGGAGATTTCGAGAACTTCATGCCTGCACCCACCATCGATCGCACCGTCAGCCCCGCCGGCCTGGACCTCCAGGAGCGGGTTGTCGAGATCAACCGCGTCGCCAAGGTCGTCAAGGGCGGCCGCCGCTTCTCGTTCACGGCGCTCGTCGTCGTGGGCGACGAGGAGTCGGTGGTCGGCGTCGGCTACGGCAAGGCCAACGAGGTGCCGCTCGCGATCCAGAAGGGCGTCGAGCGCGCCAAGAAGAACCTGTTCCGCGTGCCCAAGCACGGCTCGACCATCACGCACCAGACGACCGGCATCTTCGGTTCGGGGCGCGTGATGCTCAAGCCGGCCTCGCCCGGCACGGGCGTGATCGCCGGCGGCGGCGTGCGCGCGGTGCTCGAGCTCGCCGGGATCCACGACATCCTCTCGAAGTCGCTGGGCTCGCAGAACCCGATCAACCTCGTCAAGGCGACCGTCGCCGGCCTGCAGGGCCTGCGCCGCCCCGAGGAGGTCGCAGAGCTGCGCGGCCTGTCGATCGACGACGTGCTCGGCCTCAGCGGCCGTGAGCAGGCGTCGGAGACGATCACCGCTGAGCCCGTCCAGGAGGCCGTGGTCGAGGAGGCCGTTGTCGAGGAGCCGCCCGCCGCTGAGGAGGCCACCGAATGAAGGTCACCCAGACCAAGTCCAAGAACGGCGCGAACCACGCCCAGCGCGAGACGCTGCGCTCGCTCGGCCTTCGCCGCATCGGCCACAGCGTCGAGGTGAAGGACACGCCGCAGGCTCGCGGCATGCTCCATCGCGTCCGTCACATGATCACCGTCGAGGAAGACAATGGCTGACGACAAGCCGACCATCGGCCTGCACTCCCTGAAGCCGGCCCCCGGCTCGCGCAAGGCGCGCAAGCGCGTCGGCCGCGGCGAGGGCTCCGGCCTGGGCAAGACCGCCGTCCACCGCGTGCGCCATCTCGTCCGCATCGTCGAGGAGAAGTCATGAGCCCGTCTGAGCCCCGCGATCCCCAGGAGATCGGCCTGCACACGCTCAAGCCGGCGCCGGGCAGCCGCAAGGCGCGCAAGCGCGTCGGCCGCGGGCATGGCTCGGGCACCGGCAAGACGTCCGGCCGCGGCCACAAGGGCGCGGAGGCTATGCTCGAGGCGCTGAAGGAGAAGGGCCTCGTCGCCCGCCGCGACATCCCCGTGAAGATCCTCGCCAAGGGCGAGCTGACCAAGCCGCTCACCGTGCACGCCCACAAGTTCTCGGCGGCCGCCCGCGAAGCGATCGAGGGCGCAGGCGGCACCTGCGTCGTCGTCGAGTAGCGCTGCTCGCCGCTCTCGCGGCGGGCGTCGTGGCCGGCTGCAAGTCGCCGCCGCCCGCGTCGCCCGGCTGCCGTGACCTCGCCCGCCGCACGTTCGAGCACATCGTGCGGACCGGGACGCCTGCCGAAGCCAGCCACGCCCGCAAGCAGCTGGAGAAGCTCCGCACCGATCCGCGCTCGGTGCAG
>VAYD01000509.1:0-2089 GCA_005883905.1 Actinomycetota bacterium | reverse complement strand
GCTCCTCCCCGATCGCCAGTAGGCGCGCGCGCTCGACCGCCGCTGCCGCGAACCGGCCGGCCGGGTCGTCGACCTGCGCGTACACGGGCGGTGCGTGGATCGTGTCGTAGTGGATCGGGACTGCGAGCGGGACCTCGAGGATCTCAGCGGCCGCCGCGGCCTGCTCGGGGTCGAGGTCGGCCGGGTACGGCGAGCGCGGTGCGCGGTGGGGGAACTGGCAGACCGCGCCGTTGACCGGCAGGAACGCGGCGTCGAACGGCCCGCAGCGCATACGGATCCGCCACCAGGACCCGTGGAAGATCGTGTCGCCGCAGTGGATGATCCGCTTGCCGCCGGCCTCCACGACCCACGAGACCTGCGGATCGCCGAAGCCGTCGACAGCCGGCACGGCTGTGACGGTGAACGCTCCCGCCCCGATCGTCTCCCAGGGCGCCACGACGGTGCCGCCGATCGCCTCCTGGTCGGTCGTGGCCGCGACCTCGAGGAACTCGCCCTCGTCGGCTTCCGGCCGCAGCACCAGTGGCACGTCGCGCAGCGCGTCCGGGTCGGCGTGGTCGCGGTGCAGGTGGGTGACGAGCGCGACGTCGGCGGCGCCCGAAGGCGGCGGCAGCTCGGTCAACGGAGGACCGACGTACTGCTCGAGCTCCCCGAAGCCGACGAGCGGGTCGATCACGAGGCGCTGGCCGGCGGCTTCGATCTCCACGCCGGCCCATCCGAGCTTGCGAATCAGCATGTCGGCGAAAATAGCAAACGATCGTTCGTAACGTAAACTCGCACGCCATGCCGCGCCGCTCACAAGCCGAAGCCGCCCGCACACACGACGCGATCCTCGATCGCGCCGTGACGGTCGCCAGCACCCACGGGCTCGAGGGCCTGACGATCGGCCGGCTTGCAACCGACATGCGGATGAGCAAGGCGGGCGTGATCGGCCACTTCGGCTCAAAGGAGCGGCTACAGCTCGAGGCGCTCGACCGGGCCATCGACGACTGGCGCGCCGCGGTCTGGGATCCGGTCGCCCACGAGGAGCCCGGCCTGCCGCGGCTGCTCGCGATCGCGCGCCGCTGGAGCGAGTTCCTCGGCGACTGCCCGTTCCCGGGCGGCTGTTTCCTGACCGCGGCGAGCTTCGAGTTCGACGACCGCCCCGGCCCGGTCCGCGACCGCGTCCGAGAGGCGCTGGCCCTCTGGCTGCGCGTCCTCGCCGCGGACGCCCGCCGCGCCGGCCTCGACGATCCCGACCAGATCGCGTTCGAGCTCAACACGATCGCGATGGGGACCAACTCCGCGGTCCGGCTCCAGGAGGATCCAACGGCGGCGCGGCGCTGCCGCAGGGCCATGGAACGGGTTCTGACCCGCTAGCCTTCCGGTCCCGCATGCTGTCCACGATTCTCAGCGCCTTCACGGTCGCGGACATTCGCAAGAAGCTGGCGTTCACCGCGATGCTGCTTGCGCTGTACCGCTTGGGCTCGCACATCCCCGTTCCGGGGGTGAACGCGCAGGCCGTCAAGGACATCCAGTCCAACTTCGGCAACGGGAACATCCTGGGCCTGCTGAACACGTTCAGCGGCGGCGGCCTGAGCCGGATCGCGATCTTCGCGCTGGGCATCATGCCCTACATCACGGCCTCGATCATCCTGCAGCTCCTGACGGTCGTCGTGCCGTCGCTGGAGAAGCTGCAGAAGGAGGGCGAGGTCGGTCAGGCGCGGATCACGCAGTACACGCGCTACCTCACCGTCGGCCTCGCGTTCGCGCAGTCGATCGGCTACGTCTTCCTCTTCCGCTCGTTCGCGCCGAACACCGGTACGGCGGTCATCAGCCCGTTCGACGTCCCGCACGTCTTCCTGATCGTGATGTCGCTGACCGCGGGCACGATCCTGCTCATGTGGATGGGCTCGCGTCGATCGTGAGCCGCCTGCCGCACGGCCTGCAGGCCTGGTGGACCAACGCGGATCAGGTCTTCAAGGTCATGATGCCGTTCATCGCGCTCGCGGTCGTCGCCGGTGTGGTGTTCGTGCAGGAGGGCCAGCGGCGGATCCCGATCCAGTACGCCAAGCGCGTCATCGGGCGGCGCATGACGCAGGGCGGCCAGACC
>VAYD01000199.1 GCA_005883905.1 Actinomycetota bacterium | reverse complement strand
CGTTCGTCCGGGGGCGTCGCGCCCGGCGTCGTCGGCGTGGTGGTCGTGCCGGCTGCGACGGCGCGCCGCGTGCCCCCGATGCCGTCGCCCGAGGCGCTGCGCGCGGTCGCCGACGAGCTCGCGCGCGACGTGGGCGTGGTCGGCGCGGAGGTCGTCGCTGTCGCGCCCGCGTATCGCGAGATCGGGGTCCAGGCGATCCTCGTCGCGCGGCCCGGGAGCGACCTTGCCGCTGCGGGCAGCGCGCCGCGCGACGCGATCGACGCGTGGCTCGACCCGCTGCACGGAGCCGGCGGCGCCGGCTGGCCGTTCGGCGGCGCGGTCGAGTGGGACGCACTCGTGCGGCGACTGCTCGCCGAGGTGCCGGCGCTCACCGCCGTGTCGCGGCTGTCGCTGCGGATCGACGGGCGCCGCCTGCCGGCCTGCACCAACGCCGTCATCGAGCCGGGCGAGCTGGTCTGGCCCGGCTCGCACCTGCTCGAGGTGGTCGCCGAGGAGCGGGCCGCATGACCTGCGTCGCGACCACGACCTTCCGTCTCCTGGACGACCGCGTCGGCTGGGATCCCCGCCCCGGCGACGGCCTGGCCGACGTCGAGATCTCCCAAGGCGCGCTGACGCTCGCCCGGCAGCACGTCCAGCAGCCGCCGGGCCGCGTGATGCCGCCGCGGCTGGCATGGATGTGCGCGACGTGCACGTGGTGGCTCGGGACGACGACCGGGCTGCGGCGGCTCGGGCCGTGCGACCGCGCGTTCCGCCCCTGGCTCGAGACGGGCGCGCCGGTGATCGCGCTCGCCGCCCGCGGCGTGCTGCTCGCAGCGGTTGTCGAGGGCGAGGGCGTGCGCGTCTTCGACACGCCGGCCGAGCGCCAGATCGGCGAGTTCCTGATCCCGGACGCGACCGCGGTCAGCCTGACGCCGTGGCACACGCTGCTGGTCGGCACCGCGAGAGGCCGTCTGTGGGAGCTCGAGCTCAGCGGCCTGCAGTGCTCGGAGTCGGGCACGCGCGCGCCGATCGTGCAGCTCGCCCATCCCGTCCAGGGCGACTGCCGCACGATCGTCATCCACCCGGGCGACAGCGGCCCGTTCGACGAGCTCGCGCCGACAGGCGTCACCGTCGTGACCGAGCTCGGCTTCTGCCTCGGCGACCGCGGCTGCTTCGACTGGGACGGCGAGCCACTGGACCCGGGCGCGCTCGGCCCCGGCGAGGATCGCTACGCGACCGCCGGCACGTACCGGTCCGAGCCGTTGGACAGCGGCATCCCGGGCTGCCGCTGGCACCGCGTCCGCCTCGACGCCGACCTCCCGGCCGGGACCAGCGTGCAGGTCGCGGTTGCCACGACCGCGCTGGCGGGTGCCGAGCCCGACCCGAGCGACTGGTTCGAGGTCGGCGCGGACGTCACCGACAGCACGGTCACGCGGCCGCCCGGCCAGTACGCGCACGTTCGCATCCGGCTTGGCGGCGACGGCTTCGCGACGCCCACGATCCACCAGGTGCGGCTCGACATGCCACGCCACACCAGCCTCGACGAGCTGCCCGCCGTCTATTCCGAGGACCTCGACGCGCGCGACTTCTCCGAGCGGTTCCTGTCGCTGTTCGACGCGCAGCTCGAGGAGCTCGACGAGGTGATCGCCCGCCTTGACGACCTCCTCGACGCCGACGCGCTGCCCGACGACGCGCTCGGCTGGCTCGCCGGCCTGCTCGGGCTCGGCTTCGAGGCCGAGATGACCGTGGCGCAGCGCCGCGCGCTGATCGCCGCTGCGCCCGGCCTCTACCGCCGCCGCGGCACGCCTTCAGGCCTCGTGGACACGCTCAGGATCGCGCTCGGGATCGACGCGAGCATCGACGAGCTCGGCCCCATGCGGCCCTGGGGCGCCGTCGGCGTGGCGCACATCGGCGCGTTCCGCCTGTTCGGCCGCTCACGCGCGCGTGTGCGCCTCGGCAGCTCCGCGCTCGGTGACGCGCCGCTGGTCTCGCGCGGCAACCCCGACGACGACGGGCGGCTCTGGGGCTCGAGCCGGGTCGTCGTGACGGTGCCCGCGGGCAGCCCGCGGGCACTCGTCGAGCGGGTGGTGCGCAGCCAGACCCCCGCGCACGTCGTGGCGACGGTCCGCATGCGGGCACCCGGCTTCGTCCTGACCGACCTGCGCGTCGGCATCGACACGGTGCTCACCGACCCGCCGGCGGCGGTCGTCGGCGGCCTGCGGCTCGGCCGCGGCGGCGTGCTCGCGCGCGGCCGCGTCTGTGAGCGGCGGCTCCTCGTCCTACCTACGACCCGACTGGAGTGACCTCGTGACCACGGCCACCGCCACGCACGACACCAAGCGCAAGCCGACCAAGCCCGAGCACGCGTCGGGCTGTGCGGCCGTGCCCGAGCTCACGCGCCTGCGCTACTTCCATGGCCGCGGGTTGAGCGCGCTGGACCTGCGGCGCGAGCAGACGTTCCACCTGGAGAAGCACCGGCTGCACAACCGCCTCGTGCACGGGTGGGGGATCGTCTGCGGCCTCGGCATCGACATCACCCCGAAGGAGCCGTGCGACCCGTGCGACGACGCGCCCGACGAGCTCGTGATCAAGGTCGGCACGGGCGCCGCGATCGACTGCCGCGGCAACGAGATCGTGGTGCGCCACGAGCGCCAGGTCAGTGTCGAGTCGCTGCTGGGCGCCGATGCGGTGGAGCGGTTGCGCAAGGACCCGGCGACCGTGTACCTCTCGCTCTGCTTCCACGAGGAGCTGATCGACCCGATGCGGCCGCTGCTGGCCGCCGGCTGCGAGCCCGTCCCGGACTGCGAGTACGGGCGCGTCTGCGAGACGTACCGGATCTGCGCCTCCACGACGCGGCCCGACCCCGGGCCGGCGTGCGAGCCGTGCTGCGGCGGCTGCGACTGCGGCGAAGCCTGCCTCGAGCTCGTGGCGATCACCTGCTTCGAGCCCGGCAAGGAGCCCGATCCCGCGCAGCTCGACCTGAGCGGCCGCCGCACGCTCGCGCTCCACGACCTCGCCGAGATCACCGCGATCAACTGGGTCCACGGCGCCGTCTACGCGCGCGAGGACGCCACGAAGCTCTTCGCCGACGGCATCGAGGTCCGCTTGTCGCGCCCCGTCCAGGTCGCGTCGCTGCGCCGCGGCGTCGTGGACGTGACGGTCGTCGAGGCGGGCGGCGGGCGCGCCGCCGGCCTGTACGACATGCAGGGCGAGTTCTTCGACCTCCCGGGCGACAAGCTCACCGACCGCTTCTTCTGGCGCAGCACGACCGACGAGACGCTGCAGTACGGCGACCGCGTGATCGTTCGTGTCCGCGGCGACTTCATCGTCGACGAGTGCTGCCGCGCAGTCGACGGCAACCACCTCGGCGGCGCCGTCCCCGCGCTCGACGACCTCGCGGTCGAACCGATCGAGCCGCCGGGAGGCCCGCCCTGTCCCCCGCGCCCCTCCGGCGACGGCACCGAGGGCGGCGAGTTCGTCTCCTGGGTTTTCATCCAGGACAGGCACACCTACGACCAGTCGAAGGGTGAGGCGTCATGAGTGGAGATTGCGGCTGCGGATGCGGCGGGAGCGCCACCGCGACGATGACGGAGCTGGCGGGCACCGGGTTCGTCCGGCCGAAGTTCTTCGGCGGGATGCTGCTGACCGAGGACGACCTCCAGGCGGCGATCGACTACACGGTCGCCAAGCGCAAGCTCACCAACCGCGAGGTGATCGGCGCCGGCGTCGTCTGCGGCCTCACCGTCAAGCCTGACCCGTGCGACACGCGCTCCGTGATCGTCAGCCCGGGCTACGCGATCGAATGCTGCGGCAACGACATCCTCGTCAGCTGCCCGGAGACGATCGACATCATCGACCTCGTGCGCGAGCTGCGTCAGCGCACGGGCGTCGACTGCGGCGAGCCGTGCGACGACCAGCCGCGCCAGGACTACCACCTGGTGATCTGCTACGCCGAGACGCCGACCGCGCCGGTCGCGCCGTATGCGCCGGACGACTGCGCGACGGGCGAGTGCGAGTTCTCGCGGATCAGCGAGGGCTACCGCTTCGAGCTGCGCTGCGAGGCGCCCGACGACCCGGAGACGATCATCGATGCGCTGGGCAAGTGCCGCACGCCCGACACGATGAAGCGCCAGGCCGACGACCTGATCACGACGGTCGGCTTCGTCGGTCACCGTGAGGCGATCCTGCAAACCCTGCGCGAGGACGCCGAACCGATCGTGGCCGCGCCGAACGCCGCGGAGTTCCGCAAGATCCAGGTCGACCCCGCCAAGCCCGAGGCCGGCGTGCACTTCGACCAGGCCGTCAAGCTGGTCAACCGCGTCGTCGCAGCCCGGGCGCAGGAGGCGTCGATCCCGGCGGCCGAGCAGCCCGGGCGCAGGCCGCTTGCGCGCGTGACCATCGAACGCACGCAGAAGCTCGCCGAGGAGCTGCGCGCCTCCGACGCGCTCAAGGCCAAGCCCGCGGACGAGCGCGAGCGGATCACGCGGCTGCTCAACACCGCTGTCGAGCAGCCCGACCTGTCGGAGCTCGGCCCCGTCGAACGCGGCTGGCTGGCGCTCGGCACGATGCCCGGCGACGCCGAGCGGACGTTCGTCACCAAGGCGGAGTCCGTGCAGCGCGCCGTGCTTGCGCAGCTCACCGACCAGGGCCAGACCGGCTCTCAGGAGTTCCGGCAGGTGAGCGCGCTGCAGTTCAACCGGTTCAACGACAGGTCGTCGAACGAGCTGCTGACGCTCGCGCGCGCGTTCATGCGGCTGGCGGACGCGTGCACCTGCGCGGCGTTCAACCCGCCGTGCGCGACCTGCACCGACGAGTGCGTCGCGCTCGCGAAGATCAAGGTGGACGGTTGCGACGTCGTCGACGTCTGCGAGCTCGACCGCCACTGGGTGCTGTCGCCGCGCGCGCTGGGCTACTGGATCCCGGTCGTCGACGAGCTGCGCCAGCTGCTCGAGCGGATGTGCTGCGGCCCCCGCCGCAAGGTCATTCCCGACGAGGGCGGCGAGCAGCTGCACGAGTACACGCCGGTGTCCCTGGTCCGCGAGACCGGCACGCGGCTGGCGCAGCGGGTCGAGGGCGTCAGCGGCGACGAGCAGACGCTGCGCGCCATGGTCGACCTGCAGCAGCGGCTCGACGTGGTGACGCGGCGCCTCGACAAGCTCGCCGAGGGCAAGGAAGTGCCGGCATGAGCCCGACCAGGCCGCTGTTCCTCGACGGCGCGATCCTCGGCGCCGCGGACCTGACGGCGCTCGAGCAGCTCGACCGCGACCGCGACGCGCGCGCCTCGCGGCACCTGCACACGCCGGGCGTCGGGGCCGGTCTCGACCTCACGACCGTCGCGCAGACGACCGACCTGGGCGCGGCTTACGTGGACGTCACGCTGCAGCCGGGATGGGCGCTCGACGGCACCGGACGCGAGCTCGTGGTCGGTGCGGCGCTGCCGGTGAGCGCCGACCAGTTCACCGGCGACATCCCGAACCCGGTCACGCAGCCGAGCAGCAACGTCTCGGTCTGGTACCCCGTGTTCATCCACGGGCTCGACGCGCCGGTGGTGTCCACGAACGGCAAGACCGGCTGCGAGGGCGGCGGCGGGCCGACGCGCATGGCCGAGGACGTAGAGGTCGAGTTCGGGCGCCCCGGCGACGCGACGCTCGAGCAGACCGCGCCGGCGCCGGACGCAGGTCCGGGAACCGGGACCTGGCGCGTGCTGGTGGGCTTCGTTCAGTTCGACACGTCGATCAACCGGTTCGTCGGTGCGAGCACGAGCGCCGACGGCGTGACGGTGCCGACCGCCGGCGTCCGCGCCGGGCTGGTCGCCGGCCAGACCGGCCGTGTCGAGATCCGCCCGCGGCCGGCCGCGGCCTCCGGCGTGCCCGCCGTCGTCGTCGACGCCGACAAGGGCGGCTCGCTGCTGTTCGGCCTGCACAGCGGGACCGGCGGCATCGACCCGCTGATGACCGTCGACGCTTCCGGCAACCTGACGGTCAAGGGCACGCTCGCCGGGACGCAGACGGCGGGCACCGTCCGCGTCCTGTCCGGTACGGCCTCCGATGGCGTCGTGCTGCCGCTGCCGGCGGGGACCGATCAGCAGGCGATCGAGGACGGCACGCTCGAGGTCTCGATCCTGCTGACGCCGCGCTACCCGGACCCGCCGCAACAGGGTGATCGCTTCATCCCTGCCGAGTGCCGCGTCGACGGCGACCGCCGCGTCCACTGCTGGGGCACCCGGTTCGTGCCGGGCGGCGCATGGCAGGCCGACGTGCCGCTGTCGTGCGACTACCTCGTCCTCGTGTCCGTCGTGCAAGGAGGACCGTGATGGCTGCGAAGCCGCTGATCGGCACCGTCGTGTATCTCACCGCGACCGGGCACGTGCTCGCTGCCGTGACGTCCGGCGCGCTCGAGCCCACCGTCGAGGACCTGACGGGCGCGCACCTCCGCGTGCGCGTGCCCAACGAGCCCGCCTACGTCAGCGTCCCGAGCGCGCTCCTGGCCGCGAAGTCCGTCGAGGTCACGAAGGACGTCCTGGACAGGCCGCAGGCATACGTGTTCAACGAGGCCAACACCCCGGCGCTATCGCTCGGGCTCGATCCCCAGTACGACGTGGCGCTGCCGGTTGGCGGCGCCGGCGCCGTCGCCGCCAACAAGAAGCTGGTCATGGTCTGG
>VAYD01000198.1:4093-10313 GCA_005883905.1 Actinomycetota bacterium | reverse complement strand
GGATCCGACGTCGCAGAGCTTCCACGGACCCGGGCCGCGGTCCGAGCCAGAGACGCAGGCCGTGTGGAACTACGCCCGCACGCATCAGGTCACGTTCCTGATGACGCTGCACAACGTCGCGGCGCTCGTGCTGCGCCCGCCAGGCTTGCACGACGGCGGCAAGGCGCCCGACGAGGCGCGCATGAAGGAGATCGGCGACGCGATGGGGGCCGCCACCGGCTACACGTCGCAGTACAGCTTCGAGCTCTACGACACTGCCGGCACCACCGAGGACGACACGTACTCCGCCACCGGCGGCTACGGCTACACGATCGAGATCGGGCCGAAGGACGGCATGTTCCACGAGCCCTACCAGCAGGGCTTCATCGACCAGTGGGAGCACGGCGACGCGGCGCCCGGCTCGGGTGGCCTGCGCGAGGCGCTGCTGATCGCCGGCGAGGCCGCGGCCAACCCGGCCGACCACGCGATCGTCTCGGGCCGCGCTCCGGCCGGCGCGACGATCCGGCTGAGCAAGGCGTTCGACACAAAGACGAGCCCGTGGTGCGCGATGGGCGTGGACCCGGTCGTCACGGTCACCGAGGTCCCCGGCGCGCTGGCGTGCCCTGGCGGCGTGCAGGACCCGCAGACGCTGCATGACACGCTCGATTCGAGCACCGTCGTGCCGAGCTCCGGGGCGTTCACCTGGCACGTCAACCAGTCCACGCGGCCGTTCGTCGGCGGGGGAGCGGTCATCGAGAAGCTCGACGACACGCCCTCGCGCGAGGAGACCGCCACCGGCGGCGGCCCGGACCCGAGCACGAACGCGCCGACGAGCGGCTCGCAGGACGTCCCGTTCCAGATCAGGCCCGAGGACGAGGCGAGCGCGGTCAAGATCGACGTCAGCTGGGGCACGCCGGAGGACTACGACATCGAGGTCTTCCGCAAGAACGCCGACGGCTCGCTGACCTCGGTCGGCAGCTCGGGCAACAACCCGGGGACGCCCGAGAAGGTCATCCTCACCGGCGACAAGGCCGCGCCCGGCGACTACGTGCTGCGCGTGAGCAACTTCGCCGCGGTCGCCGGCACGTGGACGGCGAAGATCGGCTACTACCGCACGACGCGAACCGTCACGACCGGCACGACCGAGGCCTACACGATGACGTGCGAGGTCGGCGGCCAGGTGGTGCGCAGCTCGCAGCTCACGATCGCGCGCGGGCAGTCGCTGACGGTCGACCCGTGCGGGCTCGGCGCGAAGGCCAAGCCAAAGCCGGAGCCGAGGCCCAAGAAGCAGGCCAGCTGCACGGCCAAGGCCAAGCACAAGCACGGCAAGGCTCGCACGCGCGCGTTGCGGCAGTGCAAGGCGAAGGCGCGCGCCAGGCACAAGAAGCGTACGCAGGGGTAAACGCGGGCCCCGGGGGCGGCCGCACCACGCCGCCCCCGGGACGCCGCTGCAGGCAGAATGGGTGCATGGCCCCCGCTCGCGACGTCGCGACCCTCCTCGAGGCGCTCCCGTACATCCGGGAGTTCCACGGGCGCACGGTCGTCATCAAGTACGGCGGGGCCGCCATGGAGGACCCCGCGCTGCGCGAGGAGTTCGCCCGCGACGTGGTGCTCCTGAAGTACGTCGGGCTGAACCCGGTCGTCATCCACGGCGGCGGTCCCGACATCACGTCCTACATGGAGCGCCTCCAGATGCCGGTCGAGTTCGTCGGCGGCCTGCGGGTCAGCGACGAGGCGACGGTCGAGGTGGCGAAGATGGTCCTCGTCGGCAAGGTCAACAAGGACATCGTGCTGCGGCTCAACCGCCACGGCCAGCCGGCCGTGGGGCTCTGCGGCGACGACGGCCTGCTCTTCCGCGTGGCGACGCAGACCGGGCCGGCGGGCGAGGACGTCGGCTTCGTCGGCCGGATCGAGCGCGTGAACACGGACGTGATCGATCACATCGCGCAGGACTACATCCCGGTGATCGCCTCGGTCGGCGCCGACCGCGACGGGAACTCGCACAACGTCAACGCCGACGAGGCCGCGGGCGCCGTGGCGCGCGCGATGCAGGCCTACAAGGTGATGTTCCTCACCGACGTGCCCGGGTGGCTGCGCGACCCCGAAGACCCGACGAGCGTGGTCAGCGAGGCGAAGTCCGCCGACGTCCTGGCTGCGCTGGACGGCGTCGCCGGCGGCATGCGGCCGAAATTGCAGGCGTGCGTCGACGCGCTGCACGGCGGCGTCACGTTCGCCCACATCGTCGACGGGCGGGTTCCGCATTCGCTGCTGCTCGAGCTGTTCACCGACGCGGGCGTCGGCACGAAGATCCGGCAGTGAGCCTCCTGCACACCTACGCGCGCTACGACGTGCGCTTCAAACGGGGGGAGGGCGCGCGCCTGTGGGACGACGCGGGCAACGAGTACCTCGACTTCCTCTGCGGGATCAGCGTGTCCTCGGTGGGGCATTGCCACCCGGCCGTAGTCGAGGCGGTGCGCTCGCAGGCGGCGCGGCTGATGCACGTCGGCAACCTCTTCTACACCGAGCCGATGGAGCGCCTGGCGGCGCGGCTGACCGGGCTGTTCGGCGGCGAGGGCGGCGTGTTCTTCACGAACTCCGGCGCCGAGGCCGTCGAGGCCGCGCTGAAGGTCGGGCGCAAGGCCAAGCAGGGCGGCGACGTGATCACGGCGCAGGGCGCGTTCCACGGGCGGACCTACGGCGCGCTGAGCGCGACGCCGCAGGAGTCCAAGCAGGCGCCGTTCGCGCCGCTGGTGCCCGGGTTCCGGGCGGTCGAGACGGCGGCGATCGCCGAATCGGTGGACGAGCGCACGGCGCTGGTGCTGATCGAGCCGATCCAGGGCGAGACCGGCGTGCATGTGATCTCCGACGAGGTGCTGCGCTCGATCCGCGAGGCCTGCGACCGCCACGGCGCGTCGCTGATCTTCGACGAGATCCAAACCGGGCTCGGGCGCACCGGCAAGGTCTGGGCGCACGAGTGGTCGGGCGTCGTGCCCGACGCGATCACGACCGCCAAGGCGCTCGGCGGCGGCCTACCGATCGGCGCGCTGATCACGGGCGCGCGCCTGCGCGACGTGTTCGCTCCCGGCGACCACGGCTCGACGTTCGCCGGCGGCGCGGTCGTTGCGGCCGCGGCGAATGCCGCACTGGACGTGCTGACGGATCCCGCGCTGCTGGCGCGCGTCGTGTCGCTGGGCCAGGACCTGCGCACGCAGCTCGCCGGGTTGCCCGGCGCGCGCGACGTCCGCGGGATGGGGCTGATGTGCGCGTTCGACGTGGACGGGAACGCCCCGGACCTCGTCCGCCGCGCGCTCTACGAGCAGCGCCTCGTCTGCAACGCCACGGGCCCGGCGACGATCCGCCTCCTGCCGCCGCTCGTCATCGGCGAGGCCGAGATCGAGGACGCGGTCGGACGGCTGCACGCGGTGCTGGCATGACACTCAGGGGTCAGACCCCTCAGTGTCAGGGCGCGTTCGGCGACGGGTCCTCGTTGTCGCGCTCCTCGACCTGTGGCTCGCCCTCGCCCTCGTACTCGACGTCGGTGTCGAGCTCCTCGGCGTCGTCGTAGAGCATGTCCGGGTCGTCCGGGGGGTTGGAGGACTGGGCGTCGCCGAGCGAGGCCTCGCCGTGGCCGACGCGGTCGGCGCCTTCGGACGGATCGTGGCTCATGCCGAGCAGCCTACCCGCGCCCGTGTCTGGCTAGGCTCCGGCGTCCGATGAACGCCGCCGAGACGAGAACCCCGCACACCCGAACCGCCAGCTACGAAGCCGAGCCCAGCGAGGTCGGGCGCGTGCTGCTCCTGTACTCCGGCGGCCTGGACACGAGCGTGATGCTCAAGTGGATCCAGGACGAGTACGAGGCGGAGGTCGTCGCGCTCACGATCAACCTCGGCCAGCCCGGCGAGGACTACGACGTCGTCAAGGGCAAGGCGATCCAGCTCGGCGCCGTCGCGGCGGAGGTCGTCGACGCGCGCGAGGAGTTCGCCACCGGCTACGTCGTGCCGGCGATCAAGGCCAACGCGATCTACGGCCTCGGCTACCCGCTGTTCACGGCGCTCGGGCGCCCGCTGATCGCCAAGCTCGCCGTCGAGTACGCGCGCAAGCACAACTGCGACACGATCGCCCACGGCTGCACCGGCAAGGGCAACGACCAGGTGCGCATCGAGGCCACGGTCGCGACGCTCGCGCCCGAGCTGAAGGTCATCGCGCCGGTCCGCGGCTGGGCGATGGGCCGCGACGAGGAGATCGAGTACGCGCGCAAGCACAACATCCCGATTAAGACCCACCCGACCCAGGGCGTCGAGACGCCGCCCTACTCGATCGACGACAATCTCTGGGGCCGCAGCTCGGAGGGCCGCTGGATCGAGGACATCCACCGCGCACCCGAGGACGACGTCTTCCAGCTCGTCACGCGGCCCGAGGACGCGCCCGACGAGCCCGAGGTCGTCGAGGTCGAGTTCGAGCGCGGCGTCCCGGTCGCGCTGAACGGCGAGCGCCTCGGCATCGTCGAGCTGCTCGAGCGCGCCGCCGAGATCGGCTGCCGCCACGGCGTCGGGATCGTCGACCACGTCGAGGACCGGATCGTCGGCCTGAAGGTCCGCGACATCTACGAGGTCCCGGCCGCCGCGATCCTGCTGCCCGCCCACGCCGAGCTCGAGCGCCTCGTCGGCACGATCCACCAGAACCAGTTCAAGCCGCGGATCGACCAGCAGTGGGCCTACCTGGTCTACGCCGGCCTCTGGTGGGAGCCGCTGCGCACCGACCTCGACGCCTACATCGAGGCGGTCAACGCCCAGGTGACCGGCACCATCGGGCTCAAGCTCTTCAAGGGCCACGTGCGACCGGTCACCCGCCGTTCGCCCAACGCGGTCTACGACGCGCTGCTCGCCACGTTCGAGTCCGGGGGAGCGCTGTTCCACCAGCAGGCGTCCCCGGGCTTCATCGAGCTGTGGTCGCTGCAGTCGCGCCTGGCCCATCGCTTGCGCGAGCGCTCGGAGGGGTAGCGTTCGCGTATGGGCTACAAGGTGCTCGGATACATCGTCTGGCAGGGAGCGAAGCTCTTCCTGAACCGCAAGACCCCGAACTACGTGACGCCACGCACCGTCGGCATCGCCGGTCTGGTCGGCGTTGGAATCGTCGGTGCGCTGATCGCCACGCGCGGCTCGAACGAGTCGTAACCGTCCGCGCGCGCACGTAGCGTGCGCGGCGTGAACGACCCGGACAACGTCGTCGATCCGGTCGTCCTGGCCGAGCGACGCGCCCGGCGCGCGGAGCTGGCTGAAGAGGAGCTGCGCGAGCTCCTGCGCGAGGCGGAGCTCGGCGCGGCCAGCCTGAAGGGCCGGCTCGCCGCCGTCGAGGGCGAGCTCGCCACCGCCCGCGCGCAGCGCGACGCGCTGGCGGCCGACCTGGCGCGGCGCGAGAAGGAGCTCCACGCCGCGAGCCAGCGCGAGCACACCGAGCAGGCGCTGCGCACGGAGGCCCAGACCCGAGCGGCCGAGGCGGAGACCGGCTCCAGGCGCGAGCTCGACGAGCTGCGCGCCCGCCTTGTGGCCGCCGAGCAGCGCGCGGCGCTGCTCACCGACGTCGAGGCGGAGGTCGCCGAGCGGCTGGAGCGCGCGAAGGCCGCCGAGGACGAGCTGGCCGCGCTGCGCGGCGAGCTGCAGTCGCGCCAGTCGGAGATCACGGCGCTGCGTCATGAGCTCGAGCACTACGCGCAGGCGGCGCTGCAGCAGCCGCCGTCCGAGATCGACCCGCAGCTCGCTGCGCGGATGGCCGCCGAGCGCACCGCGTTCGCCGCGCAGATCGCCGCCGTCGAGCACACGATCGCCGGACTGCGGCCGCAGCTGGCCGCGGCGGAGACGTCGCTCGCCGGGCGCCTGGCGCAGGAACGCGCGGCGCGCGAGGAGGCCGAGCGCGCGCTGTCGGACGAGCGCGCCCGCGTGGCCGAGCTGCAGGAGCAGCTCGCGTCTGCGACCAGGCGCCAGACGGCGATCCTCGAGGTCGTCGCGGAGCTGCAGGCCGCGATCGACGAGCTGCGCGAGCGTTTCGCCGGCGATCTCGACGCGCGCGTGGCCGAGCTGACGGGCACGGCCGATGCGTTGCGCGAGGAGCTCAGCGCCGAGCAGCGCCTGCGCTCGGCAGCCGAAGAGGAGCTCGGGCGCCTGCGGGTCGCGCGCGAGGAGTCGGCGGCCGAGCTCGCGCGGGAGCGGGAACGGGCCAACGCCGCCCGGGCGGAGCTGGAGCA
>VAYD01000198.1:3264-4055 GCA_005883905.1 Actinomycetota bacterium | reverse complement strand
TGCGCCTGCGCACCGGGCGCGAACACGAGCAGGCCGAGCTGGAGCGGCTGCGAGCCGCCGCCGACGAGGCTGAGGCCGAGCTCGAGCGCCAGACCGGCGAGCTGCGCGAGGCGCAGGAACAGCTGGAGGCGCGCGAGACCGAGCTCGCCGCGGTGCGCGACGAGCTCGAGCGCCGGATCGCCGACCACGCCGCCGAGCTCGATCAGGCCCGGCGCGATCGGGGCGTCGCGAGCGAGGACGCGATGCGCGACGCGCACCAGGCGCTGGCCGCGCGCGAGGGCGAGCTCGCGGGGCTGCACGCCGAGCTCGAGCGCCGGATCGCGGATCACGCCGCCGACGTCGGCGAGCTCGAGCGCCTTCGTGCCGGCCAGGAGCACGGACGGGCCGAGGCGGAGCGCCTGCGAGCCGCCGCCGAAGAGGCGCAGGCGGTGCTCGAAACCGCGCGCGAGGAGCACGAGGCCGCGCAGGCTGCGCTCGCGACCGCGCGCGAGGAGCACGAGGCGGCGCGGATCGATCTCGAGCGGCGCGCCGCCGAGCACATCGCGCTGCAGGCCGAGCTCGCGCGCGAGCAGGCCGGTCACGAGGCGGCGCAGTCGGCGCTGGGCCGCGAGCAGGAGCTGCGCACAGCAGCCGAGGCCGCGCTCGAGGAGGCGAACGCGGAGCTCGAAGCGCTGCGCTCCGCGCCGCCGCCCGCGGCGCCCGCGCTGGACCCGCAGGACCTCTCGCGCGCGGCAGCGCGGTTGCGCGAGTCGGCGCCCCCGCCGGAGGAGGCCGAGCCCGAGCCCGACGTG
>VAYD01000198.1:0-3155 GCA_005883905.1 Actinomycetota bacterium | reverse complement strand
CGCGCAGCAGGCGGCGGCGGACCGCGCCGTCGCGCCCGACCCGTACGCGCATCTCCCGCAGTTCCCGCTCAAGCCGGTCGTGCCGTTCGCCGCCGGCGAGGGCGCCTGGCTGCGCGAGGCGATCCGCCAGGTCGGCCACGCCGACGCGGTGCTCGGCGCGGAGGTGCTGCTGGCGCTCGCGCCGCTCCAGGCGCACGCGGTCCGGCGCGACGTCGCCTACCAGCTCACCGTGAACGACGCGGGCACCTGGCGCATCGAGCTCGGCGCCATGGACGCTGCGATCGATCCCGGCGCGTCGGAAGCGAAGGTCGCGTTCAAGGTCAGCGGCACGCCCGGCGAGCTCGCGCCGCTGCTCGCGGGCGGCGGCCGCCGCAAGCTCAAGGCCCACATCGAGGGCAGACGGATGGCGCTGTGGCGCGTGACGCGCGCGCGCCGCCAGGCGCCGACGCTCGCCCAGGCCGTCGCCGCCGGCGGTGACTTCTCGCTGCGGGCGGTGCTCGCGCTGCTCACCGCCGTCGCGCCCGAGGGCGGGCGCGGCGTCGTGGCCTTCGACGACGGCGACAGCCCGATCACCGCGGTCGCCACGCGGCGCGGCGCGATCGTCCTGCGCAGCGGCATCGAGCAGCCGCAGGCGACGCTCCATGCGCCCGAGCGGGAGCTCGTCGCGCTGCTCGTCGGGCTGGCGCCCGGGACCCCGATCCGGGTCTCGGGCGACGTCGCGCAGGCGGCCGCCTTCGTCACGCGGCTGCATCGCGGCCAGGGCCTCGTCTGAATCCCGCAAGGTGCGGACAAGGCGCCCCGGCCCGTCCGGACCGGCACCTACCATCACCAGCTCGTGAGCACCTCGGCATGCGCCCACCTGCACGTCCATTCGGAGTACTCGCTGCTCGACGGCGCCTGCAAGATCGAGGGCCTCGTCGAACGTGCTGCGGCGTTCGGCCAGCCGGCGCTCGGGCTCACCGATCACGGCGTGATGAACGGCGCGGTCGAGCTCTACAAGGCGGCCAAGAAGGCGGGGATCAAGCCGATCGTCGGCTGCGAGATCTACTTCGTCGACGACCACACGGACCCGACGCCGCGCAAGGAGCGCAACCACCTCACGCTACTGGCCGCGTCCGACGAGGGCTATCGCAACCTCGTCAAGCTCAGCTCGCTCGGGTTCCTCGAGGGGCTCAACCGCGGCAAACCGACGCTCGACATGGGCCAGCTCGCCGCCCACGGCGGCGGGATCATCGCGCTGACCGGTTGCCTGGCGTCGCGCTTCGCCACCCGCATCACCGACGGCGACGAGGCCGGCGCGCGCGCCCATGCCGACGAGCTGCTCGGCGCCTTCGGGCCCGACAACGTCTACTTCGAGGTCCAGAAGAACGGACTCGCCGAGCAGGAGAAGGTCAACGAGGTCGCGGTCCGGATGGCGCGCGAGCTCGGGCGCCCGCTGGTCGGTACCGGCGACGTGCACTACCTGCGCCGCGAGGACTACCACCACCACACGGCGCTGCTGTGCGTGCAGACGAAGTCCACACTGGCCGACCCGAAGATGACCTTCTCGACGAACGAGTTCTTCCTCAAGGACAACGACGAGATGGCCACCGACTTCGCCGCCTGGCCGGAGGCGCTGCAGTCGACGCTCGAGATCGCCGAGCGTTGCAACGTCGAGATCGAGCTCGGCAAGCAGCTGATCCCGCGGTTCCTGCCGGACGGTCAGGACGAGCGCGCCTACCTGCGCGACCGCGTGATGGAGGGCCTGCGCGCCCGCTACGGAGACCCGCCGCCGGCCGAGGCGGTCGAGCGCATGGAGATGGAGCTCGGCGTCATCGACCGCATGGGCTTCAACGCCTACTTCCTGATCGTGTGGGACTTCGTCAAGTGGGCCAAGGACAACGGCATCGCGGTCGGCCCAGGCCGCGGCTCGGCGGCCGGCTCGCTCGTCGCCTACTGCCTGAAGATCACCGACATCGACCCCCTCAGGTACGACCTGCTGTTCGAGCGCTTCCTGAACCCCGAGCGCGTGTCGATGCCCGACATCGACATCGACTTCTCCGTGCGCGGCCGCGAGAAGGTCATGCGCTACGTCGTCGACAAGTACGGCCGCGACTCGGTCGCACAGATCGTCACCTTCGGCAAGATGTTCCCGCGCGCGGCCACACGCGACGCTGCGCGCGTGCTCGGCCACGACTACGGCGTGGGCGACCGGTTGGCGAAGCTCATCCCCGACCCGCAGCAGGGCCGGCCGCCGAGCTTCGCGGACTGCCTCGCGCCGGGGCAGGACCTGCGCACCGCCTACGAGTCGGACCCGGTCGCCAAGCAGATCGTCGACGTCGCACAGGGCCTCGAGGGGATCGTGCGCAACTCCTCGATCCACGCGGCGGCGGTGGTGATCGCCGGCATGCCGCTGACCGAGATCGTGCCGCTGCAGCTCGCCGACGCCAACGAGGTCGACGACAGCGGCAACAAGGTCTACCGCCAGGTCACGCAGTTCTCGATGAAGCCCGTCGAGGACCTCGGGCTGCTGAAGATGGACTTCCTGGGCCTGCGCAACCTCGACGTGATCGAGGACGCGCTGGACATCATCGAGCGCTCGACGGGCGCGCGGCCGGACATGACGACGCTGCCGCTCGACGACGCCAAGACGTACGAGATGCTCGCGCGGGGCGACTCGATCGGCGTGTTCCAGTTCGAGTCCGAGGGCATGCAGGAGGCGCTCAAGAAGGTCCGCCCGACGGAGTTCGACGACCTCGTCGCGCTCAACGCGCTGTACCGCCCGGGCGCCATGGACCAGATCCCCACCTACGCGCGCGGCAAGCGCGACCCGGCGCTCGTCTCGATTCCCGACCCGCGGCTCGAGCAGATCATCGGTCCGACGTATGGCGTGATCCTCTACCAGGAGCAGGCCATGCAGATCTCCAAGGAGCTGGCCGGCTTCAGCGGAGCGAAGGCCGACGACCTGCGCAAGGCCATCGGCAAGAAGAACCGCGATGCGATGGCCAAGCTCAAGCCGGACTTCTTCGCGGGCTGCGAGGCATCCGGGACGCGGCGTGACGTGGCCGAGTGGCTGTGGGTCACGAACGAGAAGAGCGCTGACTACAGCTTCAACAAGTCGCACGCCGCCTGTTACGCCCTGATCGCCTACCGCACCGCCTGGCTGCGGGCCAAAT
>VAYD01000051.1 GCA_005883905.1 Actinomycetota bacterium | reverse complement strand
TCGGCGACCCAGGACGTGAGCATGGCGGCGATCGCGGCGTCGACCGCGTTGCCACCCTCACGGAGTACGCGCGCGCCGGCCTCCGCCGTCAGCGGATGGCCGGCCGCGACCATGCCCTTCATGGGCGGAATTATCTGCGAGGAATGAACTCGGGCACGTCGAGTTCCGTCACGCCGAGGCCGGTGCGGCGCGTCGAGCTCGGCGCCGGGGGCGCGTTGCGGCGCTCGACGCGCGGCTCGCCCTCGGGCTCCTCGATGCGCCGGCGCTCGGTCGCGCGCGGCTTGCGCTCGGTGTAGCCCGTCGCGACGACCGTCACCCAGACCTGGTCGTCGAGCTTCTCGTCGACCATCGCGCCGAAGATGATGTTCGCGTCGGGATGCGCGGCCTGCGCGACGGCCTTGGCCGCCTCGTTGACCTCCCACAGCGACAGGTCCTCGCCCGACGTGATCGAGAGCAGGATCTTGCGCGCGCCCTCCATGCTCGTCTCCAGCAGCGGCGACGAGACGGCCTGCTCGGCCGCGTCGAGCGCGCGCTGCTCGCCCACGCCCATGCCGATGCCCAGCAGCGCGCTGCCGGCGTCGGACATGATCGTGCGCACGTCGGCGAAGTCCAGGTTGATGAGGCCCGGGAGCGTGACGAGGTCGGAGATGCCCTGGACGCCCTGGCGCAGCACGTCGTCGGCGACGCGGAACGCCTCGACCATCGACGTGCCCTTCTCGAGGATCGTGAGCAGGCGGTTGTTCGGGACCACGATCAGCGTGTCGACCTCGTCGGAGAGCGCCTGGATGCCGACGCTCGCCGCCTCGGAGCGCCTCGTGCCCTCGAAGCCGAACGGCCTGGTGATGACGCCGACGGTCAGCGCGCCGATCTCGCGCGCGATCCGCGCCACGATCGGAGCCGCGCCGGTGCCGGTGCCGCCGCCCGCACCCGCGGTGATGAAGATCATGTCGCTGCCCTTCAGCAGCGCCTTGATCTTGTCGTACTCCTCCATCGCCGCGGCACGGCCGAGGTCCGGGTTGGAGCCCGAGCCGAGCCCGCGCGTGATGCCCTGGCCGATGTGCAGGGTGATGTCCGCGGTCGACTGCTGCAGCGACTGCAGGTCGGTGTTGATCGCGACGAACTCGACGCCCTCGACCTCGGCCTCGACCATGCGGTTGACGGCGTTGACGCCGGCGCCGCCGACGCCGACGACGCGCAGCACGGGCGAGCCGGCGACGCTGGGCGTCGCGGCCTCGTAGCGCGCGAACGGGTCGTGATCGGGCGTGGCGCGGCGGATCGCCGGCGTGTCCAGCACGTTGTCGGGGATGTCGGCCGAGAACGCGTGGCGCAGGCGCTCCTGCGGCGTTGGCACGCGCGGCTCCTCGCGAGCCGGCTCCGGCTGCGGGCGCAGACCGGGGTGCGGGACGGCCGGGCGCTCGCGTGCGACGGGCTCCTCGCGAACAGGCTCAGGATCAGGCTGCGGCGGCGCCGCGGCGGCCTCGGGCTTCTCCTCGTCGGTCTTGCGGAACAGGGCCGCCAGCGGGCCCTCGCGCATGCTGGCGCGCTTGCTAGGACCGGGTGCCATCGAGGACCTCCTTGGCCAGATCGCGATAGGACTGCGCCGCCATCCCGTCCGGGTCGTACTTGAGCACTGACATTCCCTTCACCGGCGCTTCTGCGAACCGGATGGTCTTCTTGATGCGCGACGCGAACACGCGGTCGCCGAAGTTCTCCTCGAGGATCTCGATCGCCTCCTTGGCGTGGACCGTCCGCGTGTCCATCAGCGTCGGCAGGATCCCTTCGATCTGGACGTCGGGGTTCAGGTTCTCCTGGATCATCTGCATGGTGTTCTGCAGCTGGATCAGGCCGCGCATGGAGAGATACTCGCACTGCACGGGGACGATTACCTTGTCTGCCGCCGTGAGGGCGTTGATCGTGAGCAGCCCGAGGCTCGGCGGCGTGTCGATGCAGATGAAGTCGTAGTCCTCTTCGATCGGCTTGAAGGCCTTCTCGAGCGAGCGCTCGCGGCCGATCTTGGTCGACATCGCGATCTCGGCGCCGGCGAGGTCGATCGACGCGCAGGCGATGTCGACCTCGCGCTTGCGGACCACCTCACGGATCGGCGTGTCGTAGACGAGCACGTCGTACATCGACTTCTCGAGCGAATCCGGGTCGATGCCCTGCGACATCGTGAGGTTGCCCTGCGGATCCATGTCCACGCACAGCACGCGATGCCCGCGCTCGGCGAACGCAACCGCAAGATTCAGGGTCGTGGTCGTCTTGGCGACACCGCCCTTCTGGTTGGCGAAGACGATGACCTTCGCCTTGTTCTGCTGCACGCTCTCCACTTGGGTGCTCCGATTGATCGCGGGGAAACCCGTACGCCGAGGTCATTCGCCGCGGTGCGTGCCCTTCCTTCCCATAATGTCCGGACGGAATGGAGGCAGTGACCCACTGGGACGACCTCGAAGTCGACCATCACGAACTCGGGCCGATGAACGCCCGCTGGCGCACCGCCGACGGCGTCAGGATCGGGATGAGCCGCATCGAGGTGCTCCCCAGCGGGCAGTCGACGCCCGCACACCTGCACACCGCCGAGGAGGAGCTCTTCTACGTGCTCGCCGGCAGCGGGCTGTGGTGGCAAGGCGGCGCGACGACCGCGATCGGCGCGGGCGACGCGATGTTCGCCAAGCCGCGCGGCGAGGCGCACACGATCATCGGCGGCGACGACGGCATCGACGTGCTGGCCTTCGGCCCGCGCCACGACATCGAGCTGGTGCATCTCCCGCGGCCGGGCGTGCTCCGCGTCGGCGGCGTCGCGACGCTGCAGGCGGAGGCCAAGCACCAGTGGTTCTTCGAGGCGGAGGCCGGTCCCGTCGGAACGTCGCGCGCGTGGTCGAGCTTGACTTCCAGGCCCAGGAGCGGCCGGGATGGAGCTGAGGCAGCGCTCGATCGGCCGGCACTTCGGCGCGGTGACGACGGGCATGTCGCAGCTAGAGCTGGCGCCGGGCGCGAAGTCGTCCCCGTTCCACTGCCATTCCGCCGAGGAGGAGCTGTTCGTCGTCCTGGACGGCGGCGGGACACTGCGGCTCGGCGAGGAGCGCCATGAGCTGCGCCCCGGCCACGTGGTCTCGCGGCCTGCCGGCACGCGGATCGCGCATCAGTTCATCGCCGGCGACGGCGGCATGGCGATCCTCGCGTACAGCAACATCGACCCCAACGACCTCGCGTTCTATCCGGACTCCAACAAGGTGAAGCTGCGCGGGCTCGGCGTGACGGTGCGCGTCGAGCCGGTGGACTACTGGGACGGCGAGCACTGAAACCGCTCGCCAAGGAGCTGCTCGTCGTCACCGGGAAGGGCGGCGTCGGGAAGTCGACGGTCGCTGCCGCGGTCGGGCTCGTCGCCGCGCGGCGCGGGCTGCGCACGATCGTCGCCGAGGTCGCCGCGCGCGACGACGTTACGCGCGCGCTGGAGGCCGCCGAGCCTGGGCGTTACGACGAGCGCGAGATCGCGCCCGGCCTGCACCACATCTCGATCGACCCGGAGGCCGCGCTGGAGGAGTACGTGCGCGACCAGCTGCCGGCGCCGCTGGCCGAGCTGCTCGCCCAGTCGAAGACCTTCACCGTGTTCGCGGCCGCGACGCCCGGGATGCGCGAGCTGCTGAGCATCGGCAAGGTGTGGGAGCTCGCGCAGCAGGCGCGGCGCACGCCGGGCGGCGAGCCCTATGACCTCGTGGTGCTCGACGCGCCCGCCACGGGGCACGGCGTGGCGATCCTCGAGGCGCCGCGGACCTTCGCCGGCGCGGCGCGGGTGGGCTCCGTCGCGCGGCAGGGACGTACGATCCACGCGATGCTCGCCGATCCCGCGCGTACCGGCGTCATCGCCGTGGCAAGTCCGGAGGAGATGCCCGTCAACGAGACGCTCGCGTTGCGCGGAGCGCTGCGCGACCGCATGGGGATCGACCTGGCGCGCGTCGTCGTCAACGGGATCGAGCACTCGCGCTTCAGCGCGGCCGAGGCCGCAGACCTGCGCGGCGACAGCGAGCCGGTGCGCGCCGCGCGCTGGCATCACGCGCGCGCGAGAGCGCATCACAACCAGCTCAACCGGCTGCGCCGCGGGCTGGACGGCGTGCCGTGCACGACACTGCCACGGCTGCACGTGACGGCGCTCGACGCCGACGGCCTCGGCGAGCTCGCCCACCGCCTGGAGCGCGTGCTGTGATCGGCGAGCGGCTGGAGGGCAAGCGGATCGTGATCTGCGCCGGCAGCGGCGGCGTCGGCAAGACGACGACCTCGGCCGCGCTGGCGATGGGGTTGGCCGCCGAGGGCCGCAAGGTCGCCGTGGTCACGATCGACCCCGCCAAGCGCCTGGCGGACTCGCTCGGGCTGGAGGAGCTCGGCAACGAGCCGCGCCTGGTCGACCCCACGCGCTTCGCCGGCCACGGGATCGAGATGCGCGGCGAGCTGTGGGCGATGATGCTCGACGCCAAGCGCACGTTCGACGAGCTGATCGGCCGGCTGGCGCCCGACGACAGCTCGCGCGACGAGGTGCTCGCCAACCGGATCTACCAGGAGCTGTCGGGCGCGGTCGCCGGCTCACAGGAGTTCACGGCGATCGCGAAGCTCTACGAGCTCGACCGCGAGGGCGGCTTCGATGCGATCGTGCTCGACACGCCGCCGTCGCGTAACGCGCTCGACTTCCTCGACGCGCCCGACCGGCTGACCGGGTTCTTCGAGGGTCGCGCGCTGCGCGTGCTGCTCGCGCCGACGGGGCTCGCGGCAAAGGTCGTGGGCCGCGGCACGAGCGTCGTCTTCGGCGTGCTCAAGCGCGTCACCGGCGTCGACCTGCTGCAGGACCTGAGCGTGTTCTTCCGTTCGCTCGGGGGCCTGATCGACGGCTTCAAGGAGCGCACCAAGGGCGTCAAGGACCTGCTCGCCGATCCGGCGACGACGTTCCTGGTCGTGACGTCGCCCGAGCGCGAGCCCGTCGAGGAGGCGATCTTCTTCCGCAACAAGCTGCGCGACGCGGGCCTGCCGTTCGGGGGGCTGATCGTCAACCGGGTGCAGCCGTTCGGCACCGAGCCGGCCGACGAGGACGAGCTCGCGCGCGAGCTCGGCGACGCCCGGCTCGCCGCGAAGGTCGTCAAGACCTGGGACGAGACGCGCGTGCTGGCGGGCCGCGATCAGGCCGCGATCAAGCGCCTGAAGGCCCAGACCGGCGACTCAGAACCAGTGCTCGTGCCCCTGCTCGAGGGGGACGTCCACGACGTCGACGGGCTCGTCGCGGTGCACGCGCACCTCTTCGCTTGACCGCAGCAGGTGGTCCGCCACCTCGCGCAGGTCGCTGTCCAGATGGCCGCAGAGCACGTCGCGCAGGAGCGCGCGCAGGTGGCCGCCGAGCTCTCCGCAGAGCGCGTCGATGCCGTCGCCCTCCGGCGCCAGGCCGGCGACGACGGCGCGCTCGAGCGAGACCGCGTGCGCCATCCGCTCGGCCAGCGCGTGGCGCTCCTCGGGCACGGCGCACAGCGCGGCGAGCCGACCGGGGAGGCGGCCGCTGCCCGGGCCCTCGGGTTCGAGCAGCGCCCTCAGCGCCAGCAGGTGGTCGGTCAGCGCCTCGCGCGGCGAGGGACGCTCGAGCCCGAGCTCGAAGCGCCGCAGCGCCCACGCCAGCTCGCCGCTGCGCGGGGTGCGCCGGCCGATGAGGCTGCAGAACGCGCGCAGCTCGTCCTCGTGCGCGGCGGGCACGGCGAGCAGGCCGTGCGGCGCGCCGGTCGATCCGAGCACGACCATCTGCCACGGGCCACCGGCGGTCTTCGCCCACGCGGCGGCGCCGAGCGCCGGCACGCCGGTGTCGTAGAGGCGCAGCGCCGTCAGCAGCCGCCGGAGCCTCACGCGTGCATGCTCGATCGGCGCCGCGTCGCCGGGTGCCGCCTCCCAGGACAGCACCGCGAGGACGTCGGCGTCGACCGGCGCGTCCGGCAGGGTCTCTCCCCGCACGAGCACGAGTCCCTCGCCCAGGTCGAGCTCGTCGGAGCCCAGGTCGACGCCGAGCAGCGGCGCGACCACCACCGACTCGGTGCGCCCGTCGCACACGACGGCCTCGAGCTCCGCGTAGGCGGACTCGAAGCGCTGATCGGTCAGG
This sequence comes from Actinomycetota bacterium, assembly GCA_005883905.1. Taxonomy (GTDB): domain Bacteria; phylum Actinomycetota; class Thermoleophilia; order Solirubrobacterales; family Solirubrobacteraceae; genus AC-49. The sequence goes on along the minus strand of VAYD01000051.1, from coordinate 6,125 downwards.
ACGAAGTCGGTCGAGTCCGCGAAGGCCCGCGCGAGGAAGATCCGCAGCGCGTCCTCGGCGCGCTCGCGCGGGTCGCGCGCAATCGGCTCCCCGCGTGACTCGATGTAGGCGCTCAGGCCCGTGGTCGCCGCGAGCGCGTGGACGGCGGCCAGGTAGGTCTCGAGGCCGCCGAGGATCGAGAGGCGATCGTCGATGAACGCGCCCGTCAGCGGGCGGTAGCAGTACAGGCTCGCGCGGCGGGCGCGGCGCTGCTCGACGACCTCGAACGGCACCTCGGCGCCCTCGGCGGCGTCGTGGGCGAGCAGGTCGGCGGCCTCGTCGGCGAAGGCGTGAAGAGCATCGTGGAGTCTCGCGTTGCGCACGAGTGGAGCGGTTCGCCGAACGTGGCCGCCTCCCCTTCAGGCTGCAAGAACCTGCCCAAAGCAGCCAAAGGTGCAGCTTTGGGCGGTGCGCCTGCGCCATCGCGCCGTGCAAGCTGCGCATCGGGTGCCGGTTCGGTTGGCCGCGCGCGCGCTGCGCCGAACTCGGTCATGTGCGCCGGTCCCTCCTCATATGTGCCCTCGTCGTGCTCGGCCTTGCCGGCGCTGCGCACGCCGCCACTCCCTCCCCCGGCGGCGTCGCGTACGGGTCGAGCACGGCAAGCCACCTCGGCGACCGCGTTCCGCTCCAGCGCGGGATGAGCGGCCACGACGTGAAGGTGCTCCAGGACGCGCTGACGCGGCTCGGCCGGCCGGTGCCGCTCACCGGTTCGTTCGGGCCGGTCACGCAGCGGGCGCTGCGCTCGTGGGAACGATCGGCGAAGCGCCGCGTCAACGGGCGCGTCGATCGCGGCGACCTGCCGGGGCTGCTGCGCGCGTTCGACGCGGCGGTGATCCCGCCGCCGGTGCTCGGCGCGACGGCGACGATCAACGCCGACGGGACGGCGACGCCGCCGGCGAGCGCGCCGCAGGTGATCGCCGACCTGTTCGTCGCGGCGAACAGGATCGCGACGCTCCCCTACCGCTACGGCGGCGGCCACAAGTCCTTCGACGACACGGCGTATGACTGCTCGGGCTCGGTCAGCTTCGCGCTGCACGGCGCGGGGCTGCTCGACTACACCATGGACTCGACGATGCTCGAGTCCTACGGCGACGCCGGCCCCGGCCAGTGGATCACGATCTACGCGAACGCCGACCACACGTTCCTCACGGTCGCCGGCGTGCGCTTCGACACCTCTGGGCAGAGCGCTGCGGGCACCCGCTGGCAGCCGGCCGAGCGCTCCACGAAGGGTTTCGTGGTGCGCCACCCGACCGGGCTCTGATCAGGCCGCGGTGCCGCCGGTCGCGCCGCGCACGGCGCGGACGTAGATGACCGGCGCCTTGATGCCGCCGGTCCACGGCGTCAGCCGGTACAGCCCCGCGGACTTCAGGCGCGGGCTCACGCTGAAGCGCCCGCTGCGGACCCGCGCCCGGACGGTGCCGATCCGGCGCCAGCGGCCGCGGCTGTCCTTGCGCTCGACGAGCACGAACACGGACTGGGACGGCTGCACGCTGCCGCTCAGCGCGACGGCGCCGCCGGCCTGCACGCGCTTCGCGCGCGAGGACGCCCGCAGGATCGGGATCACCGGGACGACCGTCGACGGCGAGACCGCGGTGTCGATGCGCGCGCGGATGCGGCCGGTGCGGATCCAGCGGTGGCGGACGCTCCAGGCGCCGTCGCTGCCCGTCGTCGCGCGTGCGACCGTCACCCACGTCCCGGTCTTGCCGACCTTCTGCAGCGCCACCTTCACGTTGGCCATCGGCGTGCCGTCAGCGTTCGTGGCGACGCCACTGAAGACCGCGTCGTCGCCGTAGCGGACCGCTGTGTCGGCGGGGACGCAGGTGACGTGCGGGACGGCGGCGGGGATGACGCCGGCGTGCGCGGTCGACTTCGTGCGGATGTCGGGCAGCTGGCCGTAGAGCGCCGTGCCGGGGCAGTCGGTCTTGCAGCCGTCACGATGGCCGCTGATGCGCTGCATCGTCACCTGCGTGCCGTAGCTGTAGCGGTTCGTCGAGCCGCCGCCGGAGGTGAGGACGACCGTGCCCTCGCAGGGCACGCCGTGGATCGTCATCTTCCAGCCGAGCAGGCGCGCGATCGCGTCGATCGCCTCGGGCGTCTGGGCCACGCTGGAGAACGTCCCGATGTTCGCGACGCCGGTCGACAGGCGGTTCCAGCCCTCGGCCTGCGCGCCGATCACCGGCTGGTCGATGCCGCCCCCGCGGCCTTCGAAGATCTGGCCGTACTTGTCGACGAGGAAGTTGTAGCCGATGTCGTTCCAGCCGTTGTGGTCGCGGTGGTACTTCGCGATGCCGAGGACGATGCCGGCGGAGTCCTCGGGGGCGTAGTCGTTGGCGTTGACCGTGTGGTGCACGAAGGCCATCTGCACCTCGCCGTAGCTCGGGTCGACGCGCGCCTTGAAGCCTGGACCCCACTGATCGCGCGTGATCATCGCGGGCGCCCCGGCGACCTGGGCGCCGCGAGCGGTCACGTGGCGGCGGCGCGCGGCTTTCGGAACCGCTACGAACTGCAGGCGCAGCGCGCGCCGGCGGCCGCGCAGCTGCAGCTCGTCGGCGTCGCCGACCCAGACCGGGTCCGACGCGAGGTTGTGCTTCGGATGGTCCGGGCCGTGGGCGCCGGCGGCGCGCAGGGAGACCCACGGCGTCCAGCGCCCGCGTCGCCGGCGAGTGCGGACCTCGACGCCGCCGGCGTGCGCGCCGACGAGCTGGAAGCGGCGCGGCGCCTGGAGGGTGCGCCCGAAGTCGCGCGCCGCGACGACGAGCGCGAAGGCGCGCGGCTCGCGGGCCAGCGCCGACGCCAGGCGCGGGCGCAGGAGCAGACCGGCCCCGGCGGCGGCGCTTGCGGCGAGCGCGCGGCGACGGGTGAGTGCGACCGGAGGCACCGCTCGCAGGGTAGCTCTGCGCGCCATTGCCTCTCGCAACAGCGGTTGCGCGCGTGAGTTTCGGTCAGGCGAGCGCGACGACGGCGGGCTCGGCGTCGGCCTCGGCCGCGCACGTGCCACCGAGCCAGTGCGTGCCGTACTCGCGCATCGAGTCGATGATCGGCAGCAGCGCCTCGCCCTTCGGGGTCAGCGCGTACTCGACGCGCGGCGGGACCTCGGGGTAGGTGTGGCGCTCGACGATCCCCTCCTCCTCGAGCGCGCGCAAGCGCAGGCTCAGCGTGCGGGGGCTGATGCCGGCGAGTGAGCGCTCCAGCTCGCAGAAGCGCGAGCGGCCCTCGGAGAGGTCGCGGACCAGCAGGAGGGTCCACTTGCCGCACACGATCTCTGCGGTGGCGCAGACGGGACAGGTCTCGTCCATACGCCCAGTTCCCCAGGACGCCGCCACCGCTGCCGCCACCGCCGACCTGGCCCTCGAGTCGGCCCTCGCTCGGCTGCACGAGCAGCCACCCCGAGCCGGAGAAGGCCATCTGGATCGTCTCGCCGGAACCGCGGCCGGTGAGGTTCTTGAACGCCTTGAAGTCCGTGCGGATCGAGGTGGACACGCCGTCGGACCACGTGATCGCGGCCTGGGCGTCGGCGAACGTCGGCGCGCTGGCGACGTCGAGCATCACGGGCGGACCGTCCGAGACGACGGCCACGTAGCCGCTGCCCATCAGCGACGTGTTGAAGAGGCCGCCGCCCACCATCCCGCTGGCGCCCTTCACCCGCTCGATGTCCCAGTCGATGTCCGCGTCGAACGCGAGCAGGTTCGCCGAGTTGACGGTGATCTTCTCGTTCTCGAGGTAGAGCAGGTGGACGTCCTGCGCCAGGTCGGCGAGGAACACCTCCCCCGTCCCCGTCATCCGCATCATGCTCGCGCCTTCGCCCGTCACGGCCTTCTTGAGCATCCGGCTCATCCCACCGCTGCCGGCGTGCTCGAAGCTCACCTCGCCCTGATACGCGACCATCGACCCGAGCTTCGCCTGGATCGTCCCCTCCTGGAGCCGGACCTTCAACAGCTTCGAGTTCTGCAGCGCGAAGGCATCGGTGAACTGGGTCTCTGAGAATTGCTGGAGCGAGGTCTGCATGGCGCGGACTATCCCATGAGACTCAGGGGCCTGACCCCGCAGTCGCATATGAGAATGAGGGGTCAGACCCCTCATTCTCAGACAGGGCTCGATTTTGCCTCGTCGCGCCCTAATGGCGACATGCCACGACCCCATCGCACTGAGTTTCCTGGTGCGCTCCACCACGTGACGGGAAAGGCGCCCTCGGGGCGGGTCCTGTTTCGAGACGACCTCGATCGCCAGCGGTACCTGCAGCTGCTCGCGCGTGAGATCCGCGAACGCAGGTGGAGCGTCCTGACGTACTGCCAGCTCACCAACCACCTTCACATCCTCGTGAGGACGCCGGAACCCGATCTGGGGCTTGGGTTGAAGCGGGCCCACGAGGACTTCGCGCGGCATTTCAACCGGCGCCACGCTGAGGGCGGACACCTCTTCGGTGGGCGTTTCCACAACCGCGTCGTGAGCACTGATCGCCACGTACTTGGCTGCCTCCGATATATCGCACGCAATCCGGTCGAGGCAGGAATATGCCGGCAGCCGCGCGATTGGCCATGGAGCGGCCACCGGGCGTTGGCAGGCCTTGCGGAGCCGCCGGTGTTTCTGGACATCGGTGCCGCCCTCGCATTCCTCGGGGCAGATGGCGGGGACGCCCGCGTGAACTACTTACAGCTCGTCGCGAAGTCGAATGAGGCTCTGCTGGCGGACCTCGAGCGAACCGGCTCCGACCAATGGCTCACCCATGCCGTCGATGACTTCTTCGCATCGGTGGACGAGATCGCCGCGTTCATGGGGGTCAGCCTCGCCACCGCATACCGCCGTCTGGCAGCGGCTCGTGAGAATCAGGGGTCTGACCCCTCAGTCTCACGTGAGAATGAGGGGTCTGACCCCTCATTCTCAGTGTCAGCGGAGGGCTGAGCCCACCGGGGCGCCCGCGGAGCGCTCGTCCTCGGCCTGCTGGAGGTCGTCCATGGTCGTGCCGCGGCGGCCGTCGGAGGCGACGAGGAGCTTGAAGTCGTGCGGGCTGGTCGAGGCCGCGACCGCGTCCTCCATCTCGATGCGGCCGGCCTTGAGGTGGTCGAAGAGCGCCTGGTCGAACGTCTGCATCCCGTAGTAGCCGCCCTCGGCGATGACCTCGTGGAGCTTCCCGGTCTGCAGCGGGTCGAGGATCATGTCCTTGACGCGGCCGGTCGAGCGCAGGACCTCGCAGGTCGCGACGCGGCCCTTGTTGCCCCCCGTGGCCCGCACGAGACGCTGCGAGATCGCGCCCTTCAGCGTGCCGGCGATCATCGCTCGCACCTGCTGATGCATGTGCGGCGGGAAGAACTCGATCAGGCGGTTGACGGTCTCCGTCGCGTCCAGGGTGTGGACCGTGGACAGCACGAGGTGGCCGGTCTCCGCGGCACTCAGCGCCGTCTGCACCGTCTCCTCGTCGCGCAGCTCGCCGATCAGGATCACATCCGGGTCCTGACGCAGGACGCGGCGCATCGCGCGCTTGAACGACCCGGTGTCGAACCCGACCTCGCGCTGGTTGATCGCCGAGCGCTTGTCGGGGTGCAGGAACTCGATCGGGTCCTCGATCGTGACGATGTGCCTGGACTTCGTCGAGTTGATGTGGTCGATCATCGCGGCCAGCGTCGTCGACTTGCCCGACCCGGTCGTGCCGGTCAGCAGGACGATCCCGCGCTCCTCGTCGGCGAGGTCGCGGATCACCGGCGGCAGGTTGAGATCCTCGATCGTCATGATGTTGATCGGGATGGCGCGGATGACCAGCGACACCGAACCGCGCTGGTAGAAGGAGTTCACACGGAAGCGCGCGACCCCTCTGATCGCGTACGCGAAGTCGACCTCGCGCTCGGTTTCGAACTCCGCGAGCTTGGCCGCGTCGTCAAGCATGTACTTGACGCACGCCATCGTCTCCTCGCCGCTGAGCTCGGTGGAATCGGGGATCGCAACGAGCTCACCGTCGAGGCGGATGAGCGGCTTGCTGGGAACCTTGAGGTGGAGGTCGGACCCGCCGGCCTCGACCAGGTGGCGCAGTGCAGCATCGAGATCGAACATCACGTGATCCATCGGCCGCACTCAGCCACACCTTGAGGGTGGCA
>VAYD01000050.1 GCA_005883905.1 Actinomycetota bacterium | reverse complement strand
CGGCGCGTTCGTCGCACTCTGCGCAGAGCGCGCGCTGGCCGAGGCCGACGCAGTTCGGCCCGGCGACCCGCGCTCGCTCTGCGGCGTCCCGATCGCGCTCAAGGACCTGCTGTCCGCGTCGGCCGGCCTGGCCACGACGCACGGCAGCCATGCGCTCGGCGACTGGGTCGCCGACCACGACACCCACCATGTCCGGCGCTTGCGCGAGGCGGGCGCGATCGTGCTCGGCAAGACGAACGCGCCGGAGCTCGGGCTGCGGCCCGTCACCGAGAACGCGCGCTACGGGACCACGCGCAACCCGCGCGACCTGCGGCTCTCCGCCGGCGGGTCGTCGGGCGGGAGCGCCGCGGCGGTCGCGTCCGGGATGGTCGCGCTGGCCGAGGGCAACGACCTCGGCGGCTCGCTGCGGATTCCGGCGTCGTGCTGCGGCGTCGTCAGCCTCAAGCCCGGCCGCGGCCGCGTCTCGATCGGGCCGGACTACAGCGACGTGGCGGTGGGCGCGGGGGTCGACGGCGTGCTCACCCGGACGGTGCTCGACAGCGCGATCGCGCTGGACGCGATGGCCGGCTACGAGCCCGGCGACCACCACTGGCTCGCGCCGCCCGCCATCGCCTACGAGCAGACGGCGCGCCGGCCAGACGACGTCCGCGTCCGGGTCCACGCCGCGTTCGAGCCGCCGCTCGGCGTCCCGGTCGACGCCGAGCCGCGGGCTGCCGCCGAGCGTGCCGCCGCGCTGCTCGCCGAGCTCGGGCACGACGTCACGGATCGTGCGCCCGCCTGGGACGACGACGGCTTCCCGGCAGCATGGTCGACGTTCGTCACCGGCGCGCTGCAGCACCTGATCCGCGTGCTCGAACGGCTGCACGGGCGCCCGATCGACGCCGACGGCCTGGAGCCGGCCTCACGCGGGTGGCTGCTCGACTCGCCGCCCGTCGACCTCGTCGACTTCCTCGAGGCGCACGAGTACCTGGGCGCGTTCTCGCGCCGTCTGCTCGCCGGATGGGAGCCCGACGTCGTCCTGCTGACACCGACGCTCACGCGGCTGCCCGCGCCGGCCGAAGCCATGAGCGCGGGCGCGGGCGTCACGGATGACGCCCTGCGCTTCAGCGTGTTCGTCCGGATCTGGAACGTCACCGGCCAGCCGGCCATCTCGCTGCCGCTCCACGCGACCCCGGACGGGATCCCCGTCGGCGTGCAGCTCGTCGCGCCGCCCGGCCGCGAGGACCTGCTGATCGCACTCGCAGCGCAGTTGGAGGAACGCGCAGGCTGGCGTCCGCAATGATGCGCGCGTGAAGCGCATCGGCCTGGTCGTCCATCCCCGGCGCGAGCTCGACCGGGCCCTCGCGAGCGTGCACGCGTGGGCGGCCGCCGCAGGCGTCGCGGTCGTGCAGGTCCGGATGCCCGGCATCGATCGCGTCGTCGCCGACGAAGGCGACGCGGCGACGTGCGACGTCATCGTCGCAATGGGCGGCGATGGCACGACGCTCGCGGCGCTGCACGCAGGGGCGCGCGTGGGCAAGCCGGTGCTCGGGATCGCGTGCGGCAGCCTGGGGGCGCTCACGGCGACGTCGGCCGACCACGTCGACGAGGCGCTCGCGGCCTTCGCCGCCGGCCACTGGGAGCGCCGTCACCTGCCCGCGATCACCGTGACCGCGGAGGGCGCCGGGACGTTCACCGCGATCAACGACGTCGTGGTCCTGCGCAACGGCGCGAGCCAGATCACCGTGTCGACGTGGTGGGCTTCGCCGGCGACGGCATCGTCATCGCGACGCCGCTCGGCTCCAGCGCGTACACGCTCGCCGCCGGCGGCCCGGTCCTCGCGCCCAGGGCCGATGCGATCGCGCTGACGCCGCTCGCCCCTCACGGCGGTACCGCGCCGCCACTGGTCGTCGCGCGTGGGAGCGAGACGGTGCTGACCGTCGAGCCCGGCTACTACGGCGCCCGCGTCGAGATCGACGGACACGTCGCGGACCTCCCGGCGAAGACGCTGACGCTCGGCTGGCGGCGCGACTACGCGCTGCTCGTCTCCTTCGAAGGCGCGGAGCCGTTCTTCGCCGGCCTGCGCCGCCGCGGGATCCTCGCCGACAGCCCGCGCGTCCGGGCGCGCGCGGCGCGCTGACTGCAGTTCCTTGGCGCGTTGTTGGGGCTTGGGGCGAGGCGCATGAGGTGCTCAGGTCGGCGAGGGAGGGGTGAGATCGACGCGCGTGAAGCGCTAGGCGGCGTTCTGGGCCGGAAAGTTCTCGCTATGCGAGAAGAATCCGGCCCACAACCGAGCGACAGCCACCCGACTGCCCGGAACAACGTGCGTGGTGTCTACGGCGAGCGCAGGTAGTCGCTCCAGTAGATCCGCACCCCGTGGCGGGCGGAGTCGTCGACGGGCTGGCGGCCGATCTCCCGCCCGCGCCCGTCGAAGGCGACGACCGCGCGCGGCCCGCGCTCCGGCCGGGCGAGGAGCACGAAGCCGCCATGGATGCCGCGCACGCGCAACGGCGGGCCTGCCGCGTAGACGAGCTCGACGCTGCTCACACTGCGCGCCGTGATGCCGAACAACGGCACGTGGCCGTCGGCGTCCGCGTGCGGCATCGAGCCCGGTCCGAGCACGTAGACGGCGCGGTCGCGGAACACCGCGGAGGTGAGCTCCTCCCCGAGCCCGACGCCCGTGTCGCCGAGGTCGAACTCGACGCCGTGGCCGTCCGGCTCGCGCGCCGCGATGAGCCTGTAGCCGCCGGCCTCGGCGATCACGCGCGGGTCGCGGGCGAGCCTCGGGTCGCGGAAGTAGGCGGGGGCGCGTTCGTCGTCGCGCAGCGGCCGGCCCGGCGCGCCGCCATTGCTGCCGCCGAGCCAGTCCGAGAACGTCCCCGTGACGCCGTCGACCGCCGCCCGGATCGGCGGGGCGGCCGCGTAGCCGCCGCCGAGCAGCAGGAGCAGCGTGACGAACCCGATCGCGACCGGCCGCGTCCAGGCGCCCGCACGCCGGCGACCACCGCGCCGGGCGCAAGCGAGCACGCGCGCCACCTCGGCGTCGGTCGGCTCGAGCTCGCGCGCCGGCGCGAACGCGGCGCGGATCGTCGTCTCGTTCATCGCAGTCCTCCTGGCGACAGGGCCGGCGCAAGCTCGGCGAGGTCGGGGTGGCGGCGCAGCGCGGCCCGCCCGCGCGAGAGCAGCGCGTGCACGGTGCCCCGCCGGCAGCCGAGCGCGTGGGCGATCTGCGCATCGGACAGGTCGTGCACGTAGCGCAGGGCGATCGCGAGCTGCTGCTTGGGCGGCAGCTCCGCGAGCGCGCTCGTAAGCGCCTCCCGGGCCGCGAGCAGCGCATCGCGATCGACACCGGCAGCCGCCGGCGGCTCGTCGGCCTCGGCGAGCAGGGTCAGGGGCGTCTCGGCCGACCGCGCGCGCCCGCGGCGGCGCAGGTGGCGCAGCGTGTGGCGCACGGTGATGCGGTGCACCCACGCGTCGAACGCCTCCGGGTCGCGCAGCGTGTGCATCGAGCGCAGCACGTCGACCGCGACGTCCTGGGCCACGTCCGCCGCCTCGTCGCGGCTGTGCAGGATCGCCGCCGCCGTCCGCAACGCGAGCCGGCACGCGCGGCGCGCCAGCTCTTCGCGGTCGGCGTACTCGGGCATCACGGGCCTAGTGTCGCCGCGCCCGCGGAACCTTGCACGCTTCCACCGGGCCTTGCCGAGCGGCGTACAGTGCGCAGCCATGTCCAGCTGCTCGGCGTGCGGAGCGGAGAACCGTCCCGGGCGGCGTTTCTGCTCCCAGTGCGGCGCCACGCTCGACGTTCGCTGCGCGTCCTGCGGAGCGGCGAACGATCCCGGAGACCGCGTGCGGCGCGTGCGGCGCGCCGCTCGACGCCACGGCGGCCGAGACGCCCGCGCCGGCGGCGACCGCGCAGCGGCGGCTCGTCTCGGTGCTGTTCGCCGACGTCGTCGACGTCGTCGAGATCCGCGTCGAGGCCGGAGAGCTGGCGCTGCTCGAAGAGCTGCTCGCGCCGACCGCGAACGTGCTGGCGGCGGTGGTCGCCTCGAGGCTCGAGTGCGGCAGGGCGCGGCTCTTTGCGGCAGGGGGCGACGCGCACGCCGCCGACGCGACCTTCGCCGAGGGCATCTGGCAGCTGCGCCCGCTCGGCCTGCCGTTCGCGCTGGCGCGCTCGCGGCTCGCCCAGGCGTCGGTGCTGTTCACGCTCGGGCGCGACGAAGAAGCCGCCAACGCCCTGCACGAGGCGCGCGCCACGTTCGCGGGGCTCGGCGCCGTCCTGTGGCTGGAGCGCGCCGACCGGATGCGGTCCGCAGCGCCCGCTGCGTAGCATCGCGCGCGATGAAGCGCATCGGGCTGCTGGGCGGCATGAGCTGGGAGTCGTCGATCGAGTACTACCGGCTCGTCAACGAGATCACCCGCGACCGCATGGGCGGGCTGCACTCCGCCGACTGCCTGCTGCGCTCGGTCGACTTCGCGGAGATCGAGCTGCTGCAGCGCGAGGGCCGCTGGAACGAGGCCGGCGAGCGCCTCGCGACAGAGGCTCGCGACCTGGTCGCCGGCGGCGCCGAGCTGCTGGTCCTCTGCACGAACACGATGCACAAGGTGTGCGACGCGATCACCGCCGCCGTCGACGTGCCGTTCGTGCACATCGCCGATACGACGGCGCACGCCGTTCGCGCGGCCGGCCTGTCGACGGTCGGGCTGCTCGCCACCGGCTACACGATGGAGCAGGACTTCTACGTCGGGCGGCTGCGCGACGTGCACGGGCTCGAGGTGCTCGTGCCCGGCGAGGCCGACCGCCGGATCGTCCACGAGGTGATCTACGACGAGCTCTGCGTCGGCGTCGTCGACGACGGATCGCGCGACCAGTACCGCCGGATCATGCGCGATCTGGCCGACCGCGGCGCGGAGGGGATCCTCTTCGGCTGCACCGAGATCGACCTGCTCGTCGGCCCGGCCGACTCGCCCGTCCCGGTCTTCGACACGACCCGCCTGCACGCCGAGCGCGCCGTGGAGCTCGCCGCATGACACCCGAGACGATCAGCGACACGCCGACCCGCAACGTCCTCATCCTTGCCGAGGACGAGGACATCACGATCACGTGGACGCGGTTCTCGCACGGCGAGCGAGGGCCCGACCTGCACGTCCACCACGAGCACACCGACGCGTTCTATGTGCTCGACGGCGAGCTGACGTTCGAGCTCGGGCCGCAGAGCGAGGCGATTCGCGTCGGCGCGGGCGGCTTCGTGGCGATCCCGCCGCACGTCGGCCACTCGTTCGTCAACGCGTCGGGAGCGGACGCGCGCTGGCTGAACTTCCACGCGCCCGACTGCGGGTTCGCCGGCTTCCTGCGCACGCTGCGGGCCGGGACGCCCGGGACCTGGGACAGCTTCGGGATGCCGGCCGACGGCGGGCTGCCGCCGGACCGCGCGATCGTCATGCCGCCCGGCAAGGGGCACGAGATGCCGCTGCCGGGCTTCGTCGTGCGCGACGACACCGACGCGGGCTGGTTCACGCACCCGCACGCGAACGGCGTGGTCGCGGTGCTGCGGACTTGACGCCGCTCGTCTGCCTGCACGGCTTCATGGACACGGGGCGCACGTGGGATCTCGCGCTTCCCGCGCTCGAGCGCGAGCACGAGGTGCTCGCGCCGACGCTCCGCGGCGCGACGAGCGCCGAGGCGCTCGCCGACGAAGCGGAGCGCGCGATGGACGAGGCGGGCTTGGCCACGGCCCACATCGCCGGCAACTCGCTCGGTGGCTACCTCGCACTGGTGCTGGCAGCGCGCGGACGGGCGCGCAGCGTCGTCGCGTTCGCGCCGGCGGGCGGATGGGCAGACGACTCGTGGCGCGCGACGTTGGCGCTGCAGGCGCGGATCTACGAGCAGACGAAGCTCGCGGCGCCGCGCGCCGACGCGATCCTCGCGACGCCCGAGGGGCGGCGGCGGGCAACGGAGTACATCACCGTCCGCTACGAGCACATCCCCGTCGAGCTGCTGACGCACCAGCTGCTCGGCGTCGCCGCATCCGACGCCGCGCCGGCGATGATCGAGAACGCCCTGCGGTCCGAGCAGCCGTGGCCGCTGGACCCCGAGCGCGTCACCTGCCCGCTGCGGATCGTGTGGGGCGCCGAGGACCGGCTGCTGCCGTGGCCGACGGCCGCCGAGCGCTACCGCGCAGCCTTTCCCAACGCCGACTGGATCGTGCTCGACGGCGTCGGCCACTGCCCGCAGCTGGACGTCCCGCTCGAGGCGGCTCAGCTGATCCTCGGGTTCACGAGCTAGCTAACGTGGCCCGTGATGCCCGTCGATCAGGACTTCGCCAACCGGATCCGCGAAGAGCTCGCCGGCGTCGACGGGATCACCGAGAAGGCGATGTTCGGCGGGCTCGGGTTCCTGCTGCACGGCAACATGGCCGTCGGGATCATGAGCACCGGGGACCTGATGGTCCGCGTCGGCCCCGACGGGACCGAGGAGGCGCTGGCCAAGCCGCACACGCGCCTGTTCGAGATGCGCGGCCGCTCGATGACCGGATGGTTGATCGTCGCGCTCGAAGGCGTCAGGACCAAGCGCCGGCTCGCGCCGTGGGTCAAGCGCGGCGTGGCGTTCGCGTCGTCGCTGCCGCCGAAGGGCTGACCCTCCGCCCGGAAGTCGATCAGCGGGTCGCCAGTGCCGCTGACTTCGTCGTACGCATGGACGCCGCCGGCGTCGAGGTACGCACCGTCGCGCGTCTGCTGCGTGGTAGCCATGTGCCCACGCTATGCGCGGTGAGCCCGGGGGTCATGGGGCAATCACCCCATCTTCTCGAGCGAATCTCTGTGACCTTTGGCGTCAGCATCTCGGTGCTCACTCTGTCCTCGCACCTGAGACGACGTGACACGAGAAAACTCATCGCTCAGATGAACGACGTGCCCGGCAGCTCGGGCGCGTCGCGCCCGCGCAGCCACTGCAGCACGCTCGCGCCGACGTCGGCGAGCGGACCGTCGTGGCGGCGGCCGCCGTTGCCGTCGAAGACGGCCAGCAGCGGAGCGTGCTCGCGCGTGTGGTCGGTGTGTGACGCGGTCGGGTCGACGCCATGGTCGGCGGTGAGGATCAGCAGGTCGCCGGGGCGCAGAAGCCCGACCCACTCGCCGACCGCCGCGTCGATCTGCTGCAGCGCCGCGGCGAAGCCCTCCACGTCGTGGCGGTGGCCGTAGACCTGGTCGGTCTCGACGAGGTTGGTGAACGCCAGGCCCGCGTCGAGCGAGCGGACGAGCTCGGTCGTCGCCGCGATCCCGCTCTCGTTCGTGGCGGCCGCGTGCTTGACGTCGATCCCGACGCCGGCAAAGAGATCGCGGATCTTGCCGACGGCGTGGACCGGCATGCCGTCGGACTGCAGCTCGTCGAGGTAGGACGGGCCGGGCGGGGGCACGGCGTAGTCGCGCCGGCCTTCGCGACGGTGAAACGCGCCGGGCTCGCCGTCGAACGGGCGCGCGATCACGCGGCCGACGGCGTGCTCGCCGGTCATCACCGCGCGCGCGGCCTCGCACGCCGCGTACAGCGCCGGCTCGTCGAGCACGTCGACGTGCGCGGCGAGCTGCAGGACGCTGTCGGCCGACGTGTAGAGGATCACCTCGCCGGTCTCGAGGTGATGCGGGCCGTAGGCATCGAGCACCTCGGTGCCGCTGTAGGGCTTGTTGCAGCAGAAGCGCAGGCCGGTCGCCTCCTCCAGCGCGCTCACCACGTCGGGCGGGAACCCGTCGGGGTAGGTCGGCAGCGGGTGCTGCGGGACGACGCCCATGAGCTCCCAATGGCCGGTGGTCGACTCCTTGCCGGGCCCGAGCGGATGCAGGCGCCCGTGCACCACCGGGGCGTCCGCGGGCGGCACGCCCTCGATCGGGATGATCGAGCCTAGCCCGAGCCGCTGCAGCACCGGCACGTCGAGCCCGCCGACCGCCTCGGCGAGGTGCGCGAGCGTGTTCGAGCCGGCGTCGCCATAGTCGGCGGCGTCGGGCAGCTCGCCGACGCCGCACGCGTCGAGAACCACGACGAACGCGCGGCGGTCGCTCATGTCTGCGAGGGCCGGTCGATCCACTTGTCCACGAGCGGCGCATCGAAGCGCTCGAGCGCGTCGAGGACGGCGGTCGGCGTGTCCCCGCACAGCAGCATGCCGCGGTGCTCCGGGCGCAGGAAGCGCTCGTCCACGGCGTGGTCGAGGAACGCCGCCAGCCCGTCGTAGTAGCCGGCGACGTTCAGCAGCGCGCACGACCTCGAACAGCTCCTCGAGCGTGCCGGACCCGCCGGGCAGCGCGATGAACGCGTCGGACAGCTCCGCCATCAGCGCCTTGCGCTCGTGCATCGAGTCGACGACGTGCAGCTCGGTGATCCCGTGGCGCGCGATCTCCTTGCGCTCGAGCGCGTTCGGGATCACGCCGACGACCTCGCCGCCCGCCTCCATCGCGGTGTCGGCGAGCAGTCCCATCAGCCCGACGCTGGCGCCGCCGTAGACGATCCCGATGCCGCGCGCCGCGAGCAGCCTGGCGAGCTCGACGGTCGCCTCCGCATACTCAGGCCTTGCCCCGGGACTCGAGCCGCAGAAGACGCACAACCGCACCTGCGGCAGGCTACTCAGGTCAGCAGCTCGGACTCGTGCGCGCGGAAGGTCGCGGCATAGTCGCCGGCGCCGGGCGCATGCAGGGCCTCGACCAGCGCGCGGATCCGGGGCGTGAGGACGAGCAGGTAGCGCGCGGGTTCGCCCCGGCGCGCGTTGCCGTACGCGTGCGGCACGCCCTTGGGCGCGAGCACCGCCGCGCTCGGCCCGGCCTCGAACTCGTCGTCGCCGATCTGGAAGCGCAGCGTCCCCTCCAGCACGTACCACGCCTCGTCGTCGCGATGGTGGACGTGCAGCGGAGCGATCCACTCCCACTCCGAGTCGCCCGAATCGGACCATTCGACGAGCACGAAGTCGTCGCCCTCGACGTGTGCGGGTGCCATCGGGCCAGGCTACCCGGGCGCGTCATACTGGACATGTGATTCGCCGCCTCCCCCACGTCGATCGCGTCGGGATCGAG
>VAYD01000049.1:914-16061 GCA_005883905.1 Actinomycetota bacterium | reverse complement strand
CCGCCTAGACGCGATCCACGCGCTCACCCGCGGCAACGTCGCGACCAGGTTCGCGACGATCGGGCAGGCGGCGCTCGGCTCCGGCATGGCCCTGGCCGCGCTCGTCGCGATCGCCGGCATCGTCACGCTGCGCCGGCGGCGCGTCACCACCGGGGTGCTCGCGGCATGGCTCGTAGCCGGACTCGTCGGCGTGATGGGCGGCGGCAGCTACTGGTCGCACTACCTGATCGAGCTCGTGCCCGTGACCGTCGTCGGCGTCGCGGCGCTCGTCGCCTGGCAGCCGCGCATCGGCGCGCCGCTGTGCGCGCTCGCGCTGGCGGTCGGGCTGGCGACGAGCGCAGACCACGTCGCGCTCGGGCGCCCCGGCGAGTACCAGCGCAGCGCCGTCGTACTCGGCAACTACCTGCGCGACCAAGGTCAACGCGCTGTACTACAGCGGGCTCCCCTCGCCCTTCCCCTACCACTGGAGCCTGATGATGGACTCCGTGCCGCGCGCCCAATCCCAGCTGCGCGCGCTGCTGGCCTCGCCGCGCCGGCCCACGTGGATCATCAAGGCGCAGAGTACGAAGCGGTGGGGACTGGACCGCTCGGGCGAGACCGACCGGCTGCTCCGGCTCAACTACCGCCGCGTGTCTCGCACCTGCGGCGTCCCGGTGCTGCTCGCGCGCGACGCCGGCCCGCGACCCGATCCGAGCCTCCGGGAGCCCTGCCGCCCACTGCCGAGCTTCGACTTCGACTTCTAGATGGTTGATGCGGAATGACCACGCGCGTTGGTGCGTGTGCGGGGATTTCGCATCAACCATCTAGTCGCGGACGGCGAGCACCAGCTTGCCGTCGTTGGTGCCCTCGAAGAGCTTCAGGAAGACCTCGGGGAAGCGCTCGATGCCGTGCTCGACGTCCTCGCGCGACTTGAGCTTGCCGGCGGCCAGCCACTCCCCCATCTGTCGCGCGCCTTCGGCGTAGCGCGACGCGTAGTGGAACACGAGGAAGCCGGTCATGCTCGCGTGGTTGACCAGCAGCGACATGTAGTTCGCCGGCCCGCGCATCCCGCCGGTCTCGTTGTACTGCGAGATCGCGCCGCAGATGACGACCCGGGCGCCGAACGCGAGCTGCGCGAGGGCCGCGTCCAGGATCTGGCCGCCGACGTTGTCGAAGTACACGTCGATCTTGTCCGGGCACGCCTCTCGCAGCGCGGCGGGGACGTCCTGGTTCTTGTAGTCGATCGCCGCGTCGAAGCCGAGCTCCTCGGTGATGTAGCGGCACTTCTCCGGCCCGCCCGCGATCCCGACGGCGCGCGCGCCCTGGAGCTTCGCGATCTGGCCGACGAGCGAGCCGACCGCGCCCGCGGCCCCCGAGACGACGACCGTCTGCCCGGGCTCGGGCCTGCCGATGTCCAGCAGCCCGAAGTACGCGGTCAGCCCCGGCATGCCGAGCACGCCGAGCCACTTCGGCAGCGGCGCGAGCTCCGGGTCGATCTGCTGCAGCCCGTCGCCGGGGACCATCGCGTACTCCTGCACCCCGAGCAGGCCCATCACGTGGTCGCCCTCGGCGTAGCGCCCGTCGCCCGAGGCGGCCACGCGCCCGACCGCGATCGCGTCCATCACCGCGCCGATCTCGACGGGGCGCCGGTACGACGCGGCCGCGCTGATCCAGCCGCGCATCGCGGGGTCCAGCGAGACGTGCTGCACCTCGACGAGGACCTCGCCTTCGCCGGGCTCCCCCACCTCGTCCTCGGTCAGCTCCCAATCGTCGTCGGTCGGCAGGCCGACCGGCCGGCTGCGCAGCCGGATCGCACGGCTCGTCATGCGATCACCGGGGCGACCTCGGAGGTGCAGAACGAGCAGCGGCGCGCGGCGACGGGGATGTCCGAGAGGCACTCCGGGCACGAGCGCGTCTCCCCGATCTCCTTCTTGGGCATGTAGCGCTCGAGCAGGGCGGCGAACGGCTTCACGACGAAGAAGTACACCACGGCGGCGCTGATGACGAACGAGATCAGCGCGTTGATGAACAGTCCGTACCGGAAGTGCGAGCCGTTGACCGTGAACGACAGCCGGCTGAAGTCGGAGTTGCCGCCGATGGCCGCGATCAGCGGCGTGACGAAGTTCGCCACGAACGAGGTGACCAGCGCCGTGACGGCGGCGCCGATGACCACCGCCACCGCAAGGTCGACCAGATTGCCCCGCAACAGGAAATCCCGGAACCCTTTGACCTCTCTCAAAATCAGCCTCCAAGGTTGATCGTGCGCTGACCGGCGGCGGCCGGCCTCCCGAGGAGGGATCCTTGCGCACCTCCCCGTGTGATAAGACCCCCGCCCCTCGACGAGGGCAGGGGCCGGTCGGCTTTAGCCAACCGAGGCGTTCTTCGAACGTTTGTCCTCAAGGAGTTTTCGAATTCCTCCGATAGGGGAATCGAGGGCTTGTCGGGGGGTTGTCGAAGCCCACTAGGTCCGGCTTTTCCGCATGCAAGGACCACTGCTCACGCGGTGCAAGCGGCTGCTTGCGCTCATGTTCGCGCTCTGTCTCAGTGCGCCGGCGATTGCTGCCGCCAATCCGAACCCGTTCGTGGGCACGGTGAGCGACGAGACCTTCGAGTCGCTCGGCTACCTGTACCAGCCGGGTTCGATCGACGACATCGCAGCGGCGGGCGTCGGCTCGCTGCGCCAGACGTTCGACTGGCAGTACCTGCGCAAGGGCGACACGCTCAACTGGGACATCCTCGACCACTACGTCGGCGGCGCGGCGCAGCGCGGCATCACGATCATCCCCGTCCTGTTCAACCCGCCGAGCGAGCTGACCACGGTCCCGCCCGTCGGCGCGCTGCGTGGCTTCTACCCGACCAGCGACCCGGGCGCGATCGGCGCCTACGGCGCGCAGCTCGCGGCGCGCTATGGGACGAACGGCTCGTACTGGGCGCAGCATCCGAACGTCGAGCGTCATCCGATCACGACCTGGCAGATCTGGAACGAGCCCAACCTGCCCGTTTATTGGCGCCCGCGGCTGAGCCCGAAGGGCTACGCGAAGATGCTGTGCGCCGCCTACCAGCAGATCAAGGCCGTCGACCCGAACGCGGAGATCTCCACGGCGGGCCTGCCGAAGAGCCGCATCCGCAGCTCGATGTGGCCCTCGAAGTACGTGCCGCGCATGATGCGCGCGGGCGGGCGCGGCTGCTTCGACACCGTCGCGCTGAACGCGTACGCGCCGACGGGCAAGGCCGTCGTGAAGCTCGTCTCGAACTTCCGCAGGCTGCTGAACCGGCTCGGCGCGCGCAACGTCGGCCTGCGCGTCACGGAGTTCGGATGGGCCGACCAGGGCCCGGAGCGCCCGCGTGCCGCCTTCACCGCCGGCGCCAACCGCCAGGGCATGTTCATCGCCCAGGCGCTGAAGGGCCTGTGGAAGGCGCGCAACCGGCTGAAGCTGCGCGGCGCCGTCTACTACGCGTGGCGCGACCAGCAGGTCTACGCCGGCGGCAAGAACTTCTGGGGCCTGCACACCGGTCTGAACCGCCTGAACGGCACGGCCAAGCCCGCGCTCTCGGTGTTCCGCAAGACCGCGCTCAGCCTGCGCTGACCGCGGCGCGCAGCGCCTCCACGTCGGCCAGCAGCCGCTCGTCGCGCATCGGCGGCGGGTCCGGGTCGGGGAACGGGAACGGCCACCCCGGCCGCGGGTCGTCGGCGTACCGCGGGACGATGTGCGTGTGCAGGTGCGGGACTGAGTTCCCGAGCACGTCGTAGTTGAGCTTCACCGGCTGCAACACCTGCTCGAGCGCTCTTGCGACACGAAGGACCTCGCGCCCGTAGGCCGCCGCCTCGGGCTCGGTGAGCTCGGTCGGCTCGGCGACGTGGCGCCCGCGCCACACCGCGATCGTCAGACCGCGCTGGATGTCGGAGCGGATCAGGTAGGCGTCGCACACGTCGCCGGCGAAGAAGCGCACGCCCCACGACGTCCGCTCGGGCCGCCCCTCCGCGCACGTCGGGCAGCCGCGCCCCGCCTTGACCTCGTAGAACGTGGCGGGCCATTCCACGCGGCGAACCATATGCTCGCCCGATGCCCGAGACGCCGCAGCAGCTCTACGAGCGAGTCGCCGACGCCCTGCAGATGCCGCCGCTCGAGGAGTGGGACTCGTGGCCGTTCGAGGGCGACATCCGGCCCAAGCGGCTGCACCCGCCGGAGCCCGAGCCGCGGATCCAGGGCCAGGACGGCGTCGACTGCGGCGCGTGTTCGAAGCCGGACTCGGAGTACCTGTGGGCCAACGAGCGCTGGCGCCTGATGGCGCCGGAGCCGTCAGGGCTGCCGGTGATCGTGCTGCTCGAGCCGCGCGCGCACCACGCCGGCCCTGCCGACCTGCCTGACGACCTCGCCCGCGAGCAGGGCGTGATGCTCGGCCTCGTGGAGCGCGCGGTGCTGTCGGTCGGCGAGATCGCGCGCGTCCACATCGGGCGGTGGGGCGAGGGCGCCGAGCATCTGCACTGGTGGTTCATCGCGCGACCCGCCGAGTTCGGCCAGCTGCGCAGCTCGTTCGCGGAGATCTGGGACAGCGTGCTGCCGCCGACGCCGACGGACGTGTGGCAGGACAACCTGGCGCGCGTCGTCCGCCACCTGGAGGCGCACGCGCCGGCGTAGTCGTTACGCAGCTGCCTTGGCCTCGGCGGGCTTGCTGAAGTGCATGCGCAGCAGCGTCCCCGACCCTTCGGCGGCCTCGATCTGCAGGTCGTCGGTCATCTGGCTGATGAGCGGCAAGCCGAGCCCGAGGCCCGGGCTGTCGGCGCGCGGCAGCATCCCCGCGCCGTAGTCGCGCACCACGACGACGAGCCGGTCGGCCTCGTCGCAGGCGACGACGCGCACGTCGCCCACGTCGCCTGAGTCGCGGTAGGCATGGACGACCGCGTTGGTGAGCGCCTCGCTGACGGCCAGCGCGATCTGCCCGGTGTCATCGAAGCCGGCCTCGGCCGCGAACGCCACGACCGCCTTGCGCAGGCTTCCGACGACTGATGCATGCGCCCCGACGCGCATCTCGAATCGCTGTTTGTCTTTGTTCATGGCCCCACACCACGGTACGGCCGCAGTGCCTCGATGACCGTGAAACCTGCGTCACGCGAGTGTGGAGTTCTACGCGCTACTGGCGGTAGTCCTCAAGCCCGTTGCTGCTCGGCATGAGCTTCGCGGCCGCACGCGCGATCAACGCACCGGCCCCGAGAATCAGGCCGTAGGCCGGCAGCGGCGGAACCATCGGCGAGACGACGAGCATCGGCACGGCGACGGCGATCGGCGCGAACGGCCGCAGATTCGGCCTCCACGGCTCATGCAGCGGCGGCGGCAGCGGGCGCTGATCCCTTGTGTCGATGAACATCAACGCCATGGGTGAAAGGTACGCCGGTCGGGGCCCAAGCTCCAGCCCGAGCTCGAATCAGTCGAAGCTCCCACATGCGCGTTGCCACGACCGCCGCCATCTGCGCGTGACTCGTAGCCACGCGCGAAGCTCGCCGTGGCGGCCCAGGCGAGCTGCGTGCGTGCGCTCAGTGCGTCCCGCCGGCTGGTCGGGGACGCGCAGCTCGCCCGCGACGAGCAGGCCGTCCGCTCCCTGCACGTCGCGGTCTCGGGCGACACGGCCAGCTCGCCCAACCCTGAGGCTCCCGCGGAGACGTCCACTACGTCTACACGGCCGGGCGCTGGCGGATCGGCTGAGGCGGGCCCGCGCTCAGGGCGTCGTGACCGTGTAGGTGGTGACGTCGCCGGATCCGCCTCCACCGAAGTGCACGAGCGGGCCCAGCAGAAGCACCGAGACGAGGGCCACGACGGACAGGATCATGATCTTCGGGCCATGCACGCTCGTTGCGCGCGACGGGCGTGTCAGGGCGATGTACCCGAGGATGATGCCGAACGATCGGGACCAGCACAGCGCAGATGTAGCCGGCAGTGACGATCCCTCCGGCTCGCTCGTTCTGCCGCGATGACACCGGGGCCGACCCCTGAGCGCTCGATGTCAGCGACCCCCACCGGTACTCGTCGGTCCAGCGTTCGCCGTCCCAGTAGCGCTCGCCGCCACCGGCCCTCATGTCCGCGTAGAACCCCGGAGCTCGACGCACCCTCATCGCAATCCCGCCGGCATCCGTGCCGTCTCCCTCGCATGGAGGCGTGGCTTGGACTGCGATGCCGGCCCGCGTCAAGCGCCGCGCGCTCAAGCGACGCTTGACGGCCCGCGGCCACCACGGACGAGCCTGCGAAGCTGGCGCAAACGAGCCAGTTTGGTCGCATCGGCGTGGTGGAACCCTTCGAGACGTCGCCTAGTGAAGGAGTCGGAGATGCGAACCCGCTGCCTGCGTCGCGGCCTGCTCGTCGGTGCCGTGCTTGCCGTCATCCTGACGACCACCGCTGGAGCCGCCGGCAACGCCTACGTGGTGCACAACCTCGTCTCCGACCAGCCGGGCATCGCCGATCACACCGATCCGCTCCTCGTGAACGCCTGGGGCCTGGGGGCGCTTCCGACGTCGCCGTGGTGGGTCGCCGACAACGAGACGAACGTCTCGACGATCTATGGCGCAGACGGAGCCACGCGCCGGCCACCCGTCAACGTCGACAGCGCCCCGACGGGGCTCGTCGCCAACACGACTCCGAGCTTCGCGGTCTCGATGGGCGGCGCGTCGGGCACGGCCCTGTTCATCTTCGACACCGAGGAGGGCAAGATCCTCGGCTGGAGCCCGTCCGTGGCGCCGAACGACGCCGTCGTGGCGGCCGACCTCTCCGGCGAGGACGCCGTCTTCAAGGGGCTTGCGATCGCGTCCACCGCGGGCGGCGACTTCCTTTACGCGACGGACTTCCACAACGGCCGCGTGGACGTGTTCGACGGCAGCTTCGGCCAGGTGCGCATGCCCGGCGCATTCACCGATCGGCACATCCCATCCGACTACGCGCCGTTCGGGATCCAAACGATCGGCGGGCACGTCTTCGTCACCTATGCCAAGCAGGGTGAGGGCGACGACGAGCTGCACGGCCAAGGGCTCGGCTTCGTCGACGAGTACACCCCCGCGGGCGCGCTCGTGCGCCGCGTGGCGACCCACGGCCAGCTCAACGCGCCGTGGGGCCTCGCGGCGGCGGAGACCTGCTGATCGGCAACTTCGGCGACGGGCGCATCAACGCCTACGCCCAAGCGGCCGACGGCAGCTACGAGCGCCAGGACGCTTTGCGCGGCGCCGATCACCGCCCGCTTGCCATCGACGGCTTGTGGGCGCTGCAGTTCGGCCACGGCGCCGCCAACAACGGCCCGACGGACACGCTGTTCTTCACCGCCGGCCCCGACGACGAGAGCCACGGCCTCTTCGGCACGATTCGCGCCTCGGCGTTTGCTTATGCCGCTTTTCTGTAGACGGGCTGCGGCATCTCGCGCACTCGCCCGGGCAGGGCTACGGCGAGCCGCCCGCGCAGCAGCACATAACCCAAGCCGATGCCCGTCCCGAGCGCCAGGTGGGCGAGCCACCAAACCCATTGCGGGCTGACCCTTCCGGTCGTGAAGAGCGTGTCCTCGGGTTGCTAATCGGCAGCGTCACGTAGCGCTGCAGCGCCCAAAGTCCGAGGCCATAGGCGATGCCGAGTACCAGCGCGACCACGCCGGGTGGGTCCTTCAGGAGCCGCATCAGGGCCACGAACACGATCGCGACGAAGATCGCGATTCCCATTGGAACACCACGAGCGCAACGTCGACGACGTCCTTGTCGGGCTCCGCCAGGACGCCCATGCGTCCGACGTCAGCCCCGTCGCGGGTCCCTGGCCGCGGACTGCGATAGTCGCGCGGTGGCCCGCCCGCTCCGCCGCGCCCAGATCTCGTTCGCCGCGATGTGGGCGGGCGAGAGCGCCTTCATGGTTGCGCTCGGCGTCGTGGCATTCCGCAGCGGTGGCGTCACCGCAGTCGGCGTCGTCACCGCGGCGCGGATGGCGTGCGCGGCGCTCCTCGCGCCGTTCCTGGCAACGTTCGCCGACCGGGTTCGCCGCGAGTACGTGCTCATCTGCGTCGGCCTCGTCCGCGCCGTGATGCTCGGATGCGCCGCGGCTGTCACCGCCGCCGACGGCCCGGCGGCCGCGACGTATGGCCTCGCCGTCTTGGCCACCGTCGCCATGACGCTCTATCGACCGGCGCACTCGGCGCTCCTGCCCGCGCTGGCCAAGTCCCCGCAGGAGCTCGCGAGCGCAAACGCGGTTCGCGGCATGCTCGACTCGGTCGCCACGCTCGGCGGCCCGGCCGTGGCCGCGGTCCTGCTCGCGGCGAGCGGCCCGGACGCCGTCTTCGCCGCCTGCGCAGGCGCGTCGCTGCTGGCCGGCCTCGTCGTCGTCGCGCTTCCCTACGACGCGCCGCCGCGAGTGCAGACCGCTGCCAGCGGGACCGCCCGCGAGATCCTCCAGGGCTTCACGACCATCGCGGGCGATCGCGGGCTCTCGCTGATCACCGGGCTCGGCGTCGTGCAGACCTTCACGCGCGGCTGCCTCACGGTCTTCGTCGTCGTGGTCGCGATCGACCTGCTCGACACGGGGGATTCGGGTGTCGGTGTGCTGAGCGCGGCGGTGGGAGCCGGCGGCGTGCTGGGATCGCTCCTGGCGTTCGGGGTGGCCCGACGGGGAGGGCTGGCCGTCTGGTTCGGCGTCGGCATCGCGCTGTTCGGCGCGCCGCTCGCGGCGATCGGAGTCGTTCCCGAGCAGGCGGCGGCGATCGTGCTGCTCGGGCTGGTCGGCGTCGGGAACGCGCTGATCGACGTCGGCGGCTTCACGCTGCTCGCCCGGCTGGCCGACGAGACCGTCCTCGCGCGCATGTTCGCTGGCTTCGAGGCGGTACTGACGCTCGGGGTCGCCGCCGGTGGCCTGCTGACGCCGCTGGTCGTCGACCTGCTCGGCGTCCGTCTGGCTCTTGTCGCGGTCGGCCTGCTGGCGCCGTTCGCCGTGGCCGCCAAGTGGCCTGCACTGCGCCGGCTCGACGCCGGCATGCGCGTGCGCGACGCGGAGATCGCGATCCTGCGCGGCGTCCGCATGCTGGGGGCGCTGCCGGCGGCGACAATCGAGCAGCTGGCCGCCGGGCTCGAGCATGCCGAGTTCGCGCCTAGGGAGGCGGTGTTCGAGCACTCCGAACACGGCGACCAGTTCTACGTCGTCGAATCCGGTCGAGCCGAGGTGATCCGCGACGGCCGCGTCATCGAGACGCTGGCGGAAGGGGACTGCTTCGGCGAGATCGCCCTGCTGCGCGACCAGCCGCGGACGGCGACCGTCCGCGCCTCCAGCCATGCGCGTCTGCGGGTAAGCGTGCTTCATCGTGACGCGTACCTGACCGCGGTGATGGGCTACCCGGTCAGCGCGGCTGCCGGGGAGGAGGTCGTCGAGACCCGGCTGAAGCGCGACCACCTACGCGAACGGGCGTAGGAGCGATCGCGGTTGTCAGGTTTGCTGCCCCCGCGTGTCATGGGAGTAGTGACCACGACCACCGGAGGAACCGCGAGGACGGCGATGTCCTGTACGTTGCGGTCGCCCTGAATCCACTCGCGCTGATGCATGCCCCCCCGGATGGGGGTGGTGCGTACGGAATTGCGCGACGCGTTGGACGATGAGTGTCATCGTGATGCGATGACGCGAGGGCGCCTGTCGGCACTGGACGGCTCGTTCCTGCGGCTGGAGTCGCCGCAGGCTCATATGCACGTCGGCTGGAGCGCGATCTTCGCCGCGCCGGAGGCCGGCGAGCGCCCGACGATCGAGGCGCTCCGGGAGCGCGTGTCGGGCAGGCTGGACCGGGTGCCGTGGTGTCGTTGGCGACTCCGGGAAGCGCCGCTCGGGCTGACCGAGCCGTGCTGGGTGGAGGATCGGCAGTTCGACCTCGCCGCGCATGTGCTCGCACCGTACGGACCGGACGACCAGGTCAGTCACAGCGCCTTTGCGGCGCTGCGCGATGAGCTGCTCTCCCGGCCGCTGGACCACGCGCGGCCGCTGTGGCAGATCGTCTTCGTCCCGCGCCTCGAGGACGGGAGCGTCGGGATGATCGGCAAGGTCCACCACGCGCTCGTCGACGGGATGGCCGCCCTGCAGATCGTCGGGCTGTTCTCAGACGAACTGCCCGACGCCTCGTCGCGCGACGACCCCACGCCAGAGCCGGCCGCCGGCGAGCACCTCGTCACCTGGGCGCTCGACAGCGTCACGCAGACCGTCAGCGACGGACTCGGACTGGTACGGGCCGCGACTGGCGCCGCCACGCGCCCCGCATCGAGCGTCCGCGGCGCGCTTCGTGGAGCCGGTCGGGTGCTTCGCGCCGTCCGCGAGGACGTGCTCCCGCCGGCCCCCAACAGCGTCCTCAACGTGCCGATCGGCTCCCGCCGCTCACTCGTCGGCTACCACGCGCGCCGTCTCGAGGTCCGCGCGGCGCGCAGAGCCGGCGGCACGATCAACGACATCGGTCTGACCGTGGTCGCCGGAGCGTTGCGTGCGCTGGCCGTGCGCCAAGGGGAACCGCCGCACTCGCCATTGAAGGTGATGGTCCCAGTCAACATGCGCCGCGTCGGCGAGGCCGGGCCCGGCAACAAGATCGCGATGGTCAACCTCGAGCTGCCCATCGATCTCGCGAGCCGCGCCGAGCGCCTGGACCGCGTGTGCGCCCAGACCCAGCGACTGAAGACCAGCGATCGCGCGCAGGCAACGGAGGCGCTCTACGCCGCCAGCGGTCTGCTGCCGCCACCGCTCCGCTCGCCCATCGTCAAGGCCATGGCCTCGCCTCGCACCTTCAACCTGACGATCTCGCAGTCCCCCGTACCCCGCCAGTTCTCCATGCTGGGCTGTGAGGTCGAACAGGTCTACTCGGTCGTCCCGATCGCAGAAGGACACGCGCTGGCGATCGGCATGATCCGCTTCCGCCAGGAGCTGTTCTTCGGCTGCTACGCCGATCCCGACGCATTCCCGAGCGTCAAGGACCTGCCGGCCCTACTCGAGTCCGAGATGCGCGCACTGGGCGACATGACGCCGGCCCTCGCCCAGCGCGACTGCCGCGAGCCAGCATGACCACGTCATCTGGCGGACCAGCGTGGCGGTCGTCCGCGTCAGGGCACCTTGCGATCCGCCATCGGCGGAGTAGCCTCGCTGGTGGTTGCCAACGATCCCCGAGCGGCGCGCCGCGCGCCGTGACGGGACAGTGAGGAGGCCTATGACCGGATCGGGTCCGGGCAAGGCCCGGATCTTCCCGCGTGACCACCATCGACCCGGGAGGGATCACATGTATTGCAGCCTTAGGCTCTATCGAGCTGACCCCGCCAAGGTCGACGAGATCACCCATCTCGTCGACACCGACTTCGCCGACACATTGAGCGAAGAGTCCGGCTTCATCGACTACCAGGCAGTCGCGTGTGACGACGGCCGGATCTTCTCGATGACGATGTGGCAGGACGAGCAGGGCGCCAGGCGCTCCGAGGAGCTCTCCGCCGAATTCGTGCGCGACAAGCTCGCCGGCTTCGACATCCGTCGCACGGATACGCTGACGGGCGACGTGAGGGTCAGTCGCGCGCGCTCCGAGATGCTGGAGCCGGTCCACGCCTGAGCGCGACATAGGCCGCGACGACGGTGGGAGTTCGCGCCGTCGCCGCGGCCGTCAGCGGTTTTCCCACCGACCGTCCAGCCTCGGGTTCAGGGACTGCACCTCCGTCGATGTCACGGCGCGGCGACCGTCGCGAAGCTCGCGACCGCCGTCCGCACCACTTCGGTAAGGCCCCTGGCCGCGGCGACCTCGCGCTGGCGATCGGCCCCGCTGTCACGGGCGAGTTCGGCCACGGCCTCCAGCTCGTCGATGCAGCCGAGCTGTTGGGCGTGCACTCGGCAGCGCGCGACGGCCGCCTCGAGCTGCTCGCGCGCCGGGAGGCGGGTGCCGGACACGGGCTCGATCAGCTGGGCGTGCATGCCGTCGCGTGCGGCGAGGAAGCGGTTCTCGGCCAGGACCTCGGGCGCCCCGACCACGGCATCCGGGGCCCATCCCTGCTCAACTTCGAGGTGCATCAGGCAGTGGACGAGCGCAACCAGCGATGCGGTGTGCTCGACCTCGGTGGGCACGTCCATGATCCGGATCTCTACTGTGCCCAGCGCGGGTTGCGGGCGCGCGTCCCACCAAAGGAACGTCGGGTCGGGGATCGCCTGCGAGCGGATCAGCGCGTCGACCGCCTGGACGTAGTCGGTGTAGTCGTCAAACGCGCGTGGCAGGCCCGTGCGCGGGAACGCCTGGAACACCGACGTCCGCGTCGACGCCAACCCGGTGTCGCGGCCCTGCCAGAACGGCGAGTTGGCGGACAGCGCCAGCAGCAGCGGCAGGTGCGCGCGCATGCGATTGAGCGCGAGGATGGCGTGCTCTGGGTCTGGGAGACCGACGTGCACATGCAGCGCGAAGGTCGGCTCGCGGTGGGCGAGCGCGCCCATCGAGTCGGACACTTCGGCGTAGCGACCGGACCGGCTCACGATCGTCTCCTGCCAGACGGCGAAGGGGTGCATGCCGCAGCAGGCGGCAGCATGCCTCATTGCCGTCATCTCTCGGTCGAGCCGCGCGCGCAACGCCCGGAGCTCGCCGGCGGCCTGTCCAGCCGTGCGGCACACATGCGTGCGCAGCTCGAGCGCCGCGCCGTTGGTCTCGCCCGTCGTCTGTTCAGCCAGGTCCGCCGACAGCGACGGGAGCACGTCCTCGAACACCGGTGCCAGCGACCAGTCGTCGGGGCGGACAAGCATGACCTCCTCCTCCACCCCGAGCGTGTAGGCGCCCGGGGCCGGCGTGCCGCCAGCCCACGCGGCCCATGCGGTCACGCCGCGCGGACGTGCACCCCGGACACGCAGTCGCGGGCCGCGTCCACAAACGCGGTGAACAGCGCGAACTGCTCGGCGCGGGCGATCAGCGCCTCGGCGTGCCACTGGACGCCAAGCACGAACGGGGCGCCGGGCGCCTCGACGCCCTCGATCACGCCGTCATCGGCCCACGCCACGGGACGCAGGCCGCGACCGACGGCCGCGATCGCCTGGTGATGGAACGAGTTGACCTCGATCCGCTGATCGGCAACGAGCACGTGGAGGAGGCTATTCGCCGCCACGTCCGCCGTGTGCGTGGGGTGTTCACATGGAACGTCCTGCCGGTGCCCGTCAACGTGCTGACAAATCGTCCCGCCACGCGCGACGTTCAGCGCCTGCATCCCGCGACAGATCGCCAACATCGGCACGCCGAGCCCGTCGGCGCGCCGGGCGAGCGCCAGCTCGTAGGCATCGAGGTCCGGCCAGGTCGGCCCAAGCTGCGGGCTGGGCGTGGCGCCGTAGGCCGCAGGATCGAGGTCCGGGCCACCGGACAGGCACACGCCGGCGAGCTGCGCCAGCAGCGACCCGATGCCGTCGATGTCGCCCGGCGGCAGGACCACCGGCACTCCACCGGCGGCGGCGATCGCCCGCGCATAGCTCATGCCAAGAGCCATCTCGGCGCGCGGTGGATCGGCCTGCGGGGTGTGCGGCAAGCGCGGTGCGACACGCACCTCGGAGGTGGTGATCCCAATCAGGGGATGCACGGCCCTGCGGTCGGTCAAGCGGCTCGCGGATGCACTGCCCATCGACACGAGTGTGGGCCACCTCGCAGGTGGACACCAGCGCCCAATGTCCAAGAAGCGGGGGCCCTGACTCGCCGCCGTGTCGAGGTCCTCACCCTAGCTATGCGGCGGCTGTCGGGCGATCCGGACAATAGGGTCGCGCGCGACGAGACGGAGGCGGAGAGATTCGAACCCTCGGGACGGCGAAGATGCGCGAGGCAACTGGTTTCGACGACTCGTCGTAGAAGCTGGAGCGATGCGCGTCGCCGACACGGCCGCTTTCAGTGCACGGACGTTCCGGCCGTGGTCGCCGCGGCGTTCTGCTGCCCGTACTGCCTGCGCAGCGCTTCGCGCGCGGACCTCGGGCTGAGCGTCGAGGACCACACCTCAGACGCCGAGTGCCGCTGCGACGGCTGCGGTGAGAGCTGGGCCGTAGCCCTCAACGCGATGCAGACCTTGCGCATGAGGCTGTGCCCGCCGGCGGGTCTCGCGCTCATTCTAGGCGACGACCGCCAGCCCGCGTGCCGCCTGGCGGGTGAATGGGCGCTTTCCCCAGCGGGCCCGACGCCCGTACTCGAGCAGAGCGCCGAAGTAGTCTCGCGCCCGCGGCGCGGCGGCGCCGAGCAGGGCGCGGGCGCGGCGGTCGTCGAAGGCGGCCTGCACGTCGAAATACGGAGCGAAGATCGCGCCGGGATGTCCGTCCGGAAGCGTCCCGGGCGGACTCAGCCGCGGCGCCGGACGATCGAGGATCTGGCAGGCAAGGTCGACCAGTTCCGCAACGGTGACCGCGCGATCGCCGGAGACGGCGCTGTAGGTCCCCGCGGCGTTGCGGTCGAAGGTGAGGCGGTCCAGGAGCTCGGTGACGTGGTCGACCGGGACGAGGTCGACGATGCCTGACGGATCGGCGGGGAGCTCTGCGAACAGACCGCGCGCGAATGCCTGCAGCGGCCAGTAGACGACGTTGAACGCCGAGGTCCAGCCGCTGTCGGACTCGCCGACGACGATGCTCGGGCGCAGGACCGCGAGCGGCAGGTCGCCCGCTGAGGCGACGAGCAGCTCGGCCTCGCACTTGGTTTGCTCGTAGGTGTTGCGGAAGCGTTGCCCGCAGTCCAGGTCGGCCTCGCGGAAGCGACCGCGCGCGCGGCCTGCCACGTACGCAGTTGAGACGTGCACGACGCGCTGGAGGTCGTCGATCTCGCGGGCCGTGTCTAGCACGTGGCTGGTGCCACCGACGTTGATCGAGCGCGCCTCGTCGAGCGGGAGTGTGAACGAGATCGAGGCGGCGCAGTGCACCACGCGCCCGACGTTGGCGATCAGGTCCGCCCGATCGCGCGCCGACAGGCCGAGACCTTCCGTGGTCAGCTCCGCGCAGACGGGTCGCAGCCGCGCCGCTGACGGCGGCGGATCGTCGTAGAGACGGGCCAGCAGCTCGTCGACCCGCGTCTGGGCGCCGGCGGCATCACGGGCACGGACCGCGACGAAGATGTCCGGGCCCGCGTCGTCCTGGAGCCAGCGGGCGATCAGCTCCATGCCGAGGAAGCCGGTGCCGCCGGTGAGCAGGATCGCGTCGCTCATGCCAGCGGCGCCCCCATGGC
>VAYD01000049.1:0-882 GCA_005883905.1 Actinomycetota bacterium | reverse complement strand
CAGGAGGTAGCAGACGGTGCTGGCGACCGACGACGGATCCCGCGTGTCCCACCCCAGCGGGGCCATCCTGTCCCACGAGTCGGCCAACCGCTCGAACCCGGGGATCCCCCCGGCCGCCAGTGTTTCGATCGGCCCTGCGCTCACCAGGTTCACGCGCACCCGGCGCGGTCCCAGGTCGCGGGCCAGGTAGCGCGCGACGGCCTCGAGGCCGGCTTTCGCGACACCCATCCAGTCATAGACCGGCCACGCGACCGATCCGTCGAAGTCCAGCGCTGCCACGCTGCCGCCGTCCTCGGCCCGCTCCAGCAGCGGTAGCAGCGCGACGGCGAGCGCGCGCAGCGAGACCGCGCTGGTCTCGAACGCGGTCAGCGCGCTCGCTGCGGGCGCATCCAGGAACGCGAACGCGATCGCGTGCAGGACGCCGTCGAGCGCTCCCCAGCGCGAATCGAGCTCGTTCTTTACGGCGGCCACGTCGTCCTCAGAATTGACGTCCAGCTCGAGCACGTCCACCGGCTCCGGCAGTTTCGCCGCCGCGCGTTCAGTCATGCGGCGCGCCCGGCCGAAGCCGGTCAGCACGATCTCGGCGCCGGCCTCCTGCGCCTGGCGGGCCACCTCGAAGGCGATCGAGTCGCGCGTCACCACACCAGTGATCAGCAGTCGCTTGCCGGTGAGCATCAGGCGGCCACCGCCGCGTGCCCAGGCTGGTCGCGGCGCCACAGCACCTCGACCGCAGCGCGGCAGGCCAGCCGCCCGTCCTGGTCGACCACGTTCCAGGCCCACGCGACCAGACCGGTGGCGGCGTCGATCTCGCGCAGTCCGGCCACGGCGCCCTCGACGCGGATCGTGTCGCCAAGGCGAACCGGCCGCTTGAACACGACGTCG
>VAYD01000504.1 GCA_005883905.1 Actinomycetota bacterium | reverse complement strand
CGGGTGGTCGCCGCATTCGCCGCGGTCGATGGCCCGGCGCAGCAGCGTCTCGACGTCGGCCGGCTCGAGCGCCTGCAGCTCGATGATCTGCGTGCGGCTCAGCAGCGCCGAGTTGACCTCGAAGTAGGGGTTCTCGGTCGTCGCGCCGATCAACGTCACGACCCCGTCCTCGACCGCGGGCAGGAGCGCGTCCTGCTGCGCCTTGTTGAAACGGTGGATCTCGTCGAGGAAGAAGATCGTTGGCTGATCGGCAGCGCGGCGGCGCTGGTCGGCCCGTTCGATGATCGCCCGCACCTCGGCGCGACCGGCGTTGACCGCCGACTCCTCCTCGAAGGCCCCCCGCGAGGAGGTGGCGATGATCCGCGCCAGGGTCGTCTTCCCGGACCCGGGAGGCCCGTAGAAGACCGCCGAATGCGGCTCCCCGCTCTGCGCGATCGCGGCTCGCAGCGCGCTGCCCTCGCCGAGCACGTGCTCCTGCCCGACGAGCTCGCCGAGCGAGCGCGGGCGCATGCGCGCGGCCAACGGAGCATCCGCGGGGATCGCGTGGATCTCTTGCGCGTTCGTCTCCTCGGGCGGAAACAAGTGGTCGGCCATCGATCTTCAGTATCCCCGCCGTGGACCTGGTCCTGTACGCCATCTGGTGCTTTGCGGTCGCGCTGGCGGGCGGACTGGTCGGGCTGGTGCTCGGCAACCTGCGCCTGCCCGCGACGCTGGTCGTGTCCTCGAGCGCCGCCGCGGGAACCGGTGCGAACCTGGTCGCCAGTGCCGTTGCGGCCGCGACCGCGTCGATCGCCCACATCCGGGCGCGGCGCGTCGACTGGCGGCTGTTCGCCTGGATGGCGCCTCCGTCCGTGGTCGGCGGCCTGATAGGCGGCTACGTGTCGGGCGTCCTGCCCAAGCGCGTGCTGCTCGCGGTCATCTCCGTCGTCCTGTTCCACGCCGCCTATGAGCTGTTCGTCCGCCCGCCCGCTCCGGCGGCCGACGAGAGCGGACGCGTCGCGAGGGGCGCCGCCGTCGTCACCGGAGCGGTCGTCGGCTTCGTCGGCGGCGTCGTCGGGCTGATCCTCGGGTCGCTGCGGATGCCGGCGATGCTGCGCTACATGCGCGTGCCCGCCCGCCGGGCCGCGGCGACGAACGTGACCGTCGGCTTCTGCGTCGGCGTCGCCGGGGCGATCGGCCATCTGCCGTCCGCTGCGCCGGATTGGACGGTCGCCGCCGTCGGCGCGGTCGCGTCGATCCCCGGCGCGCTCCTGGGGTCGAGGCTCACCGGCAGGTTGTCGGAGCCGCAGCTCATGCGGGCGATCGCGTGGATCCTTCTCGTCGTAGCGGTGTCCACCGCGGTGCAGGCCGTCGCGTAACGTGTCAGCGATGCAGGAGGAGACGACGCAGGTGCTGCAGCGCCTGGTGCGCTTCAACACCGTCAACCCGCCGGGCAACGAGCGCGAGGCGCAGGAGTACCTGGCGGACCACCTTCAGCGCGCCGGCCTCGAGGTCGAGCTGCTCGGGCGGACGGAGCCGCGGCCGAACCTCGTCGCCCGGCTGCGCGGCACCGGCGACGGGCCGACGCTGTGCCTGCTGAGCCACGTCGACACCGTCCTGGCCACACCGTCGGAGTGGGACCACGACCCGTGGTCCGGGGACATCGTCGACGGCGAGCTGTGGGGTCGGGGCGCGCTCGACATGAAGTCGCAGACCGCCGCCGAGGTCGTGGCGGCGGCGACGCTCGCGCGGTCGGGCTGGCGCGGCGAGGGCGACCTGCTCGTCGTGGTCGTCGCCGACGAGGAGACCGGCGGCGCCGAGGGCGCGCAGTGGATCTGCGGCGAACACCCGGACAAGGTCCGCTGCGACTATCTGCTCAACGAGGGCGCCGGAAGCCTGGTCCCCTTCAACGGCCGGCGCGTGTTCGACGTCTGCGTCGCGGAGAAGGGCGTCTTTCGGTTCAAGCTGCGCACACGCGGCGTGGCGGGCCACGCATCGATGCCGAAGATCGGCGACAACGCGCTGCTCAAGCTCGCGCCGCTGCTGCAGGCGATGAAGGACCGCCAGCCGGCCTTCGACATCACCTCGGGGCCGCAGGCGATGCTCGACGGCCTCGGCGTGACCTTCGAGGAGCTGCGCGAGCAAGACCCGCTGCTGGCGCTGATCGTCGAGCCGATGCTCGGCGTGACGCTGGCGCCCACTCGCGTGCAGGCCAGCGAGAAGATCAACGTGATCCCGTCGGTTGCCGAGATCGGCGTCGACTGCCGTGTCCCGCCGGGGCTGGGCGAGGAGGACGCGCTCAAGCGCATTCACGAAGTACTCGGCCCACCCGCCCCGGACGGCGACTACGAGATCGAGTTCTCCGAGACGGTCATGGGCAACCAGTCGCCGATCGAGTCGCCGCTGATGGACGTCATCAGGCGGTGGGTC
>VAYD01000048.1 GCA_005883905.1 Actinomycetota bacterium | reverse complement strand
GTCTCGTCGCGGGTCTCGCGCACTGCTACCAACATCACGGCTACGCCGAGCGCCAGGATTGGCACGTTGATCCAGAAGATCAGTCGCCAGTCCAGATCAACAAGGACGCCTCCCATCAACGGGCCAACGCCCAGCGCGATGGCGGAGATCGACGCCCAAATGCCAAGCGCGCGCGGCTGCTGCTCGGTGGAGAACGCGTCGCACACGATCGCAAGCGAGAGGGGAAGCAACATCGCCGCGCCCAGACCTTGAACGAGCCTGCCGCCGATGATCGCATCCTGGCTCCAAGCGGCGCCCGAGAGCACGGACCCGCCCGCGAATATCGCCAGCCCGATGGTGAACATCAGCCGGCGGCCGAACATGTCGCCCAGCCGCCCGGCCGTGACCACAAACGCGGCGATCACGAGCAGATACGCGTTCATCACCCATTGCAGCCCGCTCGCGGAGGCGTCCAGGTCCGTGCGGATCGCCGGCAGCGCCAGCGTCACGATCGTCGAGTCGAGCATGAGGACGAACAGCCCGGTGCAAGCGCCGAAGAGCGTCCACCACGGGCGGTTCGCATCGGTGATGCGCAGGCTCACCAGGCGGCGCACCCTAACGCCGCCGCTGGTCGGCCCGGCACTCGCTCTGAGCTAGCCGCGCGCCTCTGCGAGCTCGCCCGCGGCCTCGTCCTCGCGCGCCGGGCGGAGGAGCACCGCCGCCGCCACCGCACCGAGGAAGCAGAGCACGGCGCCCACGGCGAATGCAAGCTGATAGCCGTCGGTCTGTGCCAGAACGGGCGATGCACCATCGGCGATGCGGGCGTGGGCGTGGGACGTGGCGATCGTCGTCAGCACCGCGAGGCCGATCGCGCCGCCGACCAACCGCGACGTGTTGAGCAGGCCGGACGCGAGGCCGCTCTCGGCTGCCGGAACGCCCCGCACCGCAACGATCGTCGCGGGGACGAGCGCCAAGCCAAGCCCGAACGCTGAGAGCACGCCGCCCGGAAGGACCTGAGCGAGATATGTGCCGCCGGGATTGACCCCCGTGAGCAGTGCGAGGCCGGCGGTCGCCGAGATCATCCCCGCGGTCAGTACGACGCGCGCTCCGATCTTCGGGATCAGCTTGGGCGCAAGGGTGGCTGCACCGGCGACGGCAAGCGTCATCGGCAGGAACGCCAGGCCGGTCTCGATCGCGTCGTGATGGAGGTCCTGCTGCATGTACAGCGAGACGAAGAACCACATCGCGAAGATCGCGGAGTAGAGAAGGAGGATCACCGCGTTCGCCGATCGCAGCGGGCGCAGACGGAAGACGCGGAGCGGCATCAGCGGGGCGGCGGCGAGCCTGCCCTCGACCAGCCCGAAGCCCGCCAGGAGCGCGACGCCCGCGGCCAGTGGGACGAGAACGCCGGGCGAGCCCCAGCCGAGGACATCGGTGCGGACGATCCCGTAGACGAGCGCGACCATCCCGGTCGTCACAAGGAGCGCGCCTGTCAGGTCGAAGTGGCGGTGGCCGAGCTCGCTCCGGCCCTCGGGGATGATGCGACCGCCGAACGCCACGACGGCGATGCCGATCGGGACGTTGATGAGGAAGATCGCGGGCCACCCGAGTCCCTGGGTCAGGACGCCGCCGAGGAGGACACCGGACGTCGCGCCCAGACCGCCGAGCGCGCCCCAGACTCCGAGCGCGCGGTTGCGGGAGGCGCCCTCCTCGAACGACGTGGTGATGATCGCCAGGCTCGCGGCAGAGATGACGGCCCCGCCGAACCCCTGGATGGCACGCGAGACCAGGAGCACGGCGGGCGAGCCGGCGAGGGCGCAGACGAGCGACGCGGCGGTGAAGAGTGCTGTACCGGCGATGAAGACTCGGCGGCGCCCGAGCAGATCCGACGCCCGGCCGCCCAGAAGCAGGAATCCCGCAAAGGTGATCGTGTAGGCATTGATCACCCACTGGAGCCCGGCGGTGGAGAAACCGAGCCCGTCGCGGATCGCCGGCAGCGCGACGTTCACGATCGAGACGTCCAGGATCACCATGAACTGCGCCAGGCAGACGAGCAACAGCAGAAGATTCGAGTCCCTGTGGATGTATGCCCTTGAAGCAGTGATGGGGTTCAACGGTGCTCCCGGTGCCTTCGTTAGTTCGACGATCATCGTAGCACTAGTACGACGATCGTCGTATACTCATCCTCATGGGCCTGTATCACCCGTCACGTGATGACCTCGAGCTAGCCGCGGTGCTGCACGCGCTGAGCGACCCGCAGCGCCTGCGCATCGTTCAGGTGCTCGCCGAGGATCCTGAGCCCCGGCGCTGCGGCACGTTCGATCTCAACGTCACCAAGTCCACGATGACCCACCACTTCCGGATCCTTCGCGAGGCCGGCATCATTGAGCAGCACTGCGAGGGCACCGCGAAGCTGAACTCACTTCGCCGCGAGGACCTCGAGGCGCGCTTCCCGGGACTGCTGGACGCGGTCCTGCGGTCGTCGGCCGTTCCGGCCTAACCGGCTCCGCGCCTACTCGGTTTCGTCGGAGGTGTGCTCGCCGCCTGCCGCGTCGGCGGTCGGAGAGGGCTCGCCGCCGTCACCCGAGCCATCCTCCCCGCTGTCATCCGCGGGGCCGTGCTCGGGGCTCGAGTCCGCACCGTCGCCCGATGTCGTGGCGCCGACGCCGACGGGCTCGCGCTTCTTCGCGCGCTTGCGCGGCTTGACGAGCTTCATCTTGAGCGGGCGGTCGTCCTCGTCGCCGGAGGAATCGCGCTCGATGAGGACGGTCGTGCCCGGCACGATGTCGCCGGTGCGCAGCACCTCGTCGGCGAGCGGGTCCTCGATGTAGCGCTGGATCGCCCGGCGAAGCGGACGCGCGCCCATCGCGGGATCCCAGCCCTTGTCCACCAGCAGCTCCCGCGCCGGCTCGTCCAGCTCGAGCTGAAGCTCGTGCTCGGCGACCTGCGCCCGGACCCGGCCGATCATCAGGTCGATGATCTCCTTGATCTCGTCGCGCGCGAGCTTGTGGAAGACGATGACCTCGTCGATCCGGTTCAGGAACTCGGGGCGGAACACCTTCTTCAGCTCGCCCATGATCCGCCCCTTCATCTCCTCGTAGGAGGCGCCCATCTCGTCCGATGCACCGAAGCCGAAGGACACGTTGCGCGCGATGTCCTTGGCGCCGATGTTCGACGTCATGATCACTATCGCGTTGCGGAAGTCCACGGTGCGGCCCTGCGCGTCGGTCAGGCGGCCGTCCTCCAGGATCTGGAGGAGGATGTTGAAGACGTCCGGGTGAGCCTTCTCGATCTCGTCGAGGAGCAGCACCGAGTACGGCTTGCGACGCACGGCCTCGGTGAGCTGGCCGCCCTCGTCGTAGCCGACGTAGCCGGGCGGCGAGCCGACCAGGCGCGACACCGCGTGCTTCTCCATGTACTCCGACATGTCGATGCGGACCATCGAGTCCTCGTCGCCGAACAGGAACTCGGCAAGCGTGCGAGCGAGCTCGGTCTTGCCCACGCCGGAGGGGCCGAGGAAGATGAACGAGCCCGCTGGGCGCTTGGGGTCCTTGATGCCCGCGCGCGAGCGTCGGATGGCCTTGGAGACGGCGGTGATTGCGGGGTCCTGCCCGATCACGCGCTTGTGGAGCTCGTCCTCCATCCGCAGCAGCTTCTTGGTCTCGGCCTCGGTGAGCTTGAAGACGGGGATTCCGGTCCACATCGAGACGATGTCGGCGATCTCTTCCTCGCCGACCTCGGGGCGCTCGCCGCCCTCACCGGCGGCCCACTGATCCTCGAGCTCGCGCTTCTTGTTGGTGAGCTGGCGCTCCTTGTCGCGGAGGTTCGCAGCCTTCTCGAACTCCTGCGCCTCGATCGCGGCCTCCTTGGCGCGCCGCGTCTCTTCAATGTCCTCCTCGAGGTCGCGGTACACCGGCGGCTGCGACATCGACTTGATGCGCATGCGCGAGGCGGCCTCGTCGATCAGGTCGATGGCCTTGTCCGGCAGGAAGCGGTCGGAGATGTAGCGGTCGGCGAGCTCGGCCGCGGCACCCAGGGCCGGGTCCGTGATCTGGACGCGGTGGTGCTCCTCGTAGCGCTCCCGCAGGCCCTCGAGGATCTGCACCGTGTCGGGGATCGACGGCTGGTCGACCTTGATCTGCTGGAAGCGGCGCTCGAGCGCGGAGTCGCGCTCCAGGTACTTGCGGTACTCGTCCATGGTCGTGGCGCCGATCGTCTGGATCTCGCCGCGCGCGAGCGCCGGCTTCAGGATCGAGGCCGCGTCGATGGCGCCCTCGGCGGCGCCGGCGCCAACCAGGTTGTGGAGCTCGTCGATGAACAGCACGATGTCGCCGCGCTGGGTGATCTCCTTCATCACCTTCTTCAGACGCTCCTCGAACTCGCCACGGTACTTGGAGCCCGCGACCAGGGCGGCCAGATCGAGCGTGTAGATCTGCTTGTTCTTCAGCAGCTCGGGGACCTCGCCCTTGGTGATGCGCGAGGCCAGGCCCTCGACGATGGCGGTCTTGCCGACCCCCGGCTCGCCCACCAGCACCGGGTTGTTCTTGGTGCGCCGGGAGAGGATCTGCATGATCCGCTCGATCTCGGTCTCGCGGCCGATGACCGGGTCCAGCTTGGACTCGGCTGCGAGCTTGGTCAGGTTGCGGCCGAACTGGTCGAGGAGCTTCGAGGACTTCTTGCCCTCACCTGTTCCGGCGCCCCCACCCTGGCGGCGACCGCCGGGGCCCGAGAGCATCCGGATGACCTCGTTGCGGATCTTCTCGGAGTCGGCGTCGAAGTCGAGGAGGATGCGGGCTGCGACGCCCTCGTTCTCGCGGACCAAGCCGAGCAGAATGTGCTCGGTGCCGATGTAGTTGTGGCCCAGGGAGAGCGCCTCGCGGAGCGCCAGCTCGAGGACCTTCTTGGCACGCGGCGTGAAGGGGATCTGGCCGGAGGTGACCTCCTCACCGGAGCCGACGATCCGGACGACCTGCGCGCGGACGCGCTCGACGGTGATGTCCAAAGACTCGAGAACGCGGGCGGCGAGGCCCTCCTCCTCACGTAGCAGGCCAAGCAGGATGTGCTCGGTGCCGATGTAGTTGTGCTTGAGAGTGCGCGCCTCCTCTTGCGCGAGGACGACGACCTGCCTGGCTCTCTCTGTGAATCTCTCGAACACTTCTGCCTTTGCTTCTCTTTCCGCCTCCGAGGCTAGTGGGTCGGGCGCCCTGCCCAGTATGGCCTAGTGGTTGGTCGTCTCCGGACCCATTGCGGGGACGCATGAGCGCCGGAGTCCCATCCACTGTTTCGGCTGCGAGGTGCCGACGGATTAGACCTCCGGTTGTCGTTTACGGCGAGCGCTCAGTATATCGGTGGCCCCTGCGTCGCCAGGCACGTTCCAGGCACGGCCGGAACTAAGTCCGCTAATTGCGGGTTGACACCCCACCGCGGCTCCGATCGAGGTGGAACGGAAGGATCTCGGACGGCTCGACGGCTCGGCGGAGCGAACCGGTGGGCCGGGACCTGCCCTCGCCCAAAATCGCGGTTCAAGTCAATCCAGTCCCGGTTTCCGGGAACGGATTGACTTGACCCCGCCCTTACTGGGTTTGTGGTGACCCTGATTCGCTTCGTACTCCAAGCCCATCTACCCATTCATCGGCCGGGTCCGTTCTGTCGTTACATGCGGGTCACTGCAATCCGCATCCGGTTTCCGGACGCGGATTGCGACCCGCTGATCTGCCCGAGGACGCTGCCCTACCCAGCCTCATCCGCGCCGGCGCGGGCGACCGGCCCGGGCGCTCGCCTACGTCCTCATTGCGGGGAACAACACGACCTCGCGCAGGTTCCGCGCGCCGGTGAGGATCATCACCAGGCGGTCGATGCCGAGGCCAACGCCGCCCGTCGGCGGCATGCCCTGCTCCAGCGCCTCGACGAACGCCTCGTCGAATGGCTGCGTGTCCTCGTCGCCGCGGCGGAGCTCCTCGACCTGTTGCGCGAACCGCCGCCGCTGTTCGTCGGGGTCGTTGAGCTCGGTGAACGCGTTCGCGATCTCCACGCCGCCCAGGAACGCCTCCCACCGCTCGACGAATCCCTCCTCTGAGCGGTGCCGCTTCGCGAACGGCGAGAGCTCCACCGGGTAGTCCATGAGGAAGGTCGGCTGGACGAGGGTCGGCTCGACGAGCTTCGACAGGACCGCGTCCACGAGCTTGCCCCATCCCTCCGCGGGATCCGGCTCCCGCCCGAGCGCCGCGGCAAGCTCCTCCCGGCTCGGCCGCGCGGCGATGTCCAGCCCAGCGCGCTCGCGGATCGCGTC
This sequence comes from Actinomycetota bacterium, assembly GCA_005883905.1. GTDB lineage: Bacteria > Actinomycetota > Thermoleophilia > Solirubrobacterales > Solirubrobacteraceae > AC-49. Next base: position 392 of record VAYD01000048.1, on the reverse strand, counting down.
GCGCAGCGTCACCCGTTGCCAGGACGGCGCGAGATCGATCTCCTTGCCATCTCGCTCGACCTTCGCGGACGCGAAGACGTGCTCCGCGACGTGCGCGACGAGCTGCTCGAGGCGCTCCGCCGCGGCGTGGTAGTCGGCGTACGCCTCGTACCACTCGACCATCGTGAACTCGGGGTTGTGACTGCGATCGATGCCCTCATTGCGGAAGTCCTTGCCGAGCTCATAGACCCGGTCGATCCCGCCGACAATCAGCCGCTTGAGGTAGAGCTCCGTAGCGATCCGCAGGTAGAGGTCACGGTGGAGCGCATTGTGATGCGTCACGAACGGCCGCGCGAGCGCTCCGCCGTATAGCGGCTGGAGCACGGGCGTCTCGACCTCCACGAAGCCGTGGG
>VAYD01000047.1 GCA_005883905.1 Actinomycetota bacterium | reverse complement strand
CGTCTCGCGCTTGTCCGCCGAGAGCGTGTAGCCGGCGGGGTTCTGGAAGTTGGGGATGATGTGGGCCAACGTGGGGGCGGCGCCGCCGGTGAGCAACTCGGACAGCGCGCCGACGTCGATGCCGTCGGTCTCGAGCTCGACCGCGTGGATCTGCGCGCCGCGACCGCGGAGCGCGAGCAGCGTGCGGTCGTAGGTCGGCCGTTCGACGATCAGCTCGTCGCCGGCGGACACCAGCTCGTCGAACAGGAACGCGTCGGCCTGCATCGAGCCGTTGGTGACCAGGACCTGGGCCTCGTCGACGTCGTGGCGCTCGGCGATCCAGCGGCGCAGCGGCGGGTAGCCCACCGACGTGCCGTACGCGGTGGCACCGCCGGGGTCGTTCGTCAGCGCACGGTCGGCGGCCGCGCGCAGGCCCTCGACGTCGATGATGTCCAGGGACGGCGCGCCGCGGGCAAAGGAGATCGTCGACGCGGTGACGGCCATCGCCCCGCAATGTATCGAGGCGTCCACAACTGCGAACGCCGACCAGACGGCCGGCGTTCGCAACCTCGGCTGGTGCCTGGGATCGCCCCGGAGAAATGGACCCCTCGGCTCGCCTCAGTATCCGTTGCCAGACCGTCTACGCGCCACACTAAGCGCCGCGCGACCATGAACGCAAGCCCTGCCGTCAGCCGCCGAGGATCTCGACCGCGATGTCGGCGACCTCGGTCGGCGTGCGGCCCACCCGTACGCCCCTGCCCTCGAGCGCCTCGGCCTTCGCGGCCGCGGTCCCCTGCGAGCCGGAGACGATCGCGCCCGCGTGGCCCATGGTCTTCCCGGGCGGCGCGGTGAAGCCCGCGATGTACCCGACCACGGGCTTGGTGACGTGCTCGCCGATGTACTCGGCGGCCTCCTCCTCGGCCGAGCCGCCGATCTCGCCGCTCATGACGATCAGCTCGGTCTCGTCGTCGGCCTGGAAGAGCTCGATGACGTCGATGAACGAGCTGCCCGGCACCGGGTCGCCGCCGATCCCGACGATCGACGAGTTGCCGAAGCCGCGCTGTGCCAGCTCGTTGCCGATCTGGTAGGTCAGCGTGCCCGAGCGCGAGACCACGCCGACGTTGCCCTCCTTGAAGAAGGCCGCCGGGATGATCCCGACATTCGCCTTGCCCGGCGACAGGACGCCCGGGCAGTTCGGGCCGATCAGGCGCACGGTCGGCCGGTGGGCGCGCAGGAAGTTGTAGACGCGCAACTCGTCGTGGGCGGGGATGCCCTCGGTGATGCAGATCACCGTCTCGATGCCGGCGTCGGCGGCCTCGAGGATCGAGTCGGCGGCGAACGGCGGCGGGACGAAGATCATCGCGGTGTTCGCGCCGGTCTCGGAGACGGCGGCATGGAAGGTGTTCAACACCGGGACGCCCTCAACGTCCTGGCCGCCTTTGCCGGGCGTCACGCCCGACACGACGTTCGTGCCGTAGCGCTTGTTGTTCATCGCGTGGAACGTGCCCTCGCGGCCGGTGATGCCGGAGACGCACAGGCGCGTGTCCTTGTCGATCAGGACACTCACGAGGAGTCACCCCCGCCGGGCGTCCCGCCCGTCGTCTGACCAGGAAGGGCGGCATCCGGCCGCCCTTCGACGTTGGCGCTTCGCGCCAACTCCACGACCTTCTCGGCGGCCTCGAGCATCGTCGTGGCCATGTGGACGTTCGGCAGGTTCGCCTCGGCCAGCAGCGCGCGGCCCTCCTTGTCGTTCGTCCCGTCCAGCCGGACGACGAACGGCACGGTCGGCTTGATCTGGTCGAACGCCTCGATCAGCCCGCGCGCGATCTCGTCGCAGCGCGTGATCCCGCCGAAGATGTTGAACAGGACGGCCTTGACCTTCGGGTCGGACAGGATGACCTCGACGGCCTGCGTGATCGCCTCGGCCTTCGAGCCGCCGCCGGCGTCCAGGAAGTTCGCGGGCGCCCCGCCCGCCTGCGAGACCACGTCGAGCGTGCTCATCACCAGGCCCGCGCCGTTGCCGAGGATGCCGATGTCGCCGTCGAGCTTCACGTAGGTGAGCCCGCGCTCCTTGGCCATCTGCTCCTGCGGGTCCTCGGCGCCGACGTTGCGCAGCGCGGCGTTGTCCGGGTGGCGGTAGAAGGAGTTGTCGTCGAGCGTGACCTTCGCGTCGAGCGCCTTGACGCTGCGATCGGTGAGGACGGTGAGCGGGTTGACCTCGACGAGCATCGCCTCCTCGGCGACGAACGCGTCGTAGAGCTTCGCCAGCAGCGCGCCGACCGGGCGCACGACGTCCTCGGCGACGCCCGCCTCGAACGCCAGCCGGCGCCCGTGGAAGCCCTGGAACCCGATCAGCGGGTCGACGTGCAGGCGGGCGATCGCGTCGGGGTCGCGCTCGGCGACCTCCTCGATGTCCATCCCGCCCTGCGTGGAGAGCAGCATCAGCGGCGCCTTCGCGGAGCGGTCGAAGACGATCGACGCGTAGTACTCCTCGGCGATGTCGCTGGCGGCCTCGACCCAGATCTCGTGGACGGTGTGGCCGCGGATGTCCATGCCGAGGATCGCCTCCGCTGCGTCGCGGGCCTCGTCGCGATCCTTGACGACCTTGATGCCGCCTGCCTTGCCGCGGCCTCCGATCAGCACCTGCGCCTTGACCACGCACGGGTAGCCGATCACGTCCGCGGCGGCGAGGGCATCGTCGACGCTCGTGGCGGGCTTGCCGTCGGGCACCGGCACGCCGTGCCGGGCGAACAGCTGCTTGCCCTGATACTCGAGCAGGTCCATGAGCGGCGGCGGACTCTATACAGTCGGTCTGCGATGCGCTTCGAGCAGAAATTCTCGATTCGCAGGCCGCCGGAGGACGCCTTCGACTACATGACGGACACCTCAAAGCTGGCCTCCTGGCAGACGCACAAGACCTCGGTCGAGCTGCTGACGGAGGGTCCGCCACGCTTGGGTACACGCGTGCGCGAGCGCACGAAGCCGCCGGGGATGAAGGAGTTCGAGCAGGTCGTCGAGTTCACCGCGTTCGAGCGACCGCAGCGGCTGCAGGTGCACGTGGTCGGGGGCCCTCAGCCCGTCGACGGCACGTGGACGCTCGAGCCCGATGGCGACGGAGGCACCCGGGTCCGGTGCGTCGTGGAAGGCGATCTGCGCGGCGCGGCCCGCTTCTTCGGCCCGATCGTGCGCATCGGAATGGCGCGGAACTTCACCGATTACCACGAGAAGTTGCGCCGCAACCTCGAAATCGCGTAACCGGACCACCCGGACCGCATCGACGGGCAGCCGAATGGCACAATGCCCGATCCAATGGCGCTCCCGAGCAAGGTCAACTGGGTCACCTTCGACGTCTACGGCACCCTCATCGATTGGGAAAAGGGCGTCGGGGACGCGTTCCAGCGCGAGGCGAAGCGCGACGGCTTCACGATCGACCTGGAAGAGGTCATCCCGCTCTTCCACGAGATCTCGCGCGAGATCGAGGGCGGCTCCTACGAGCTGTACGCCGAGGTCCTGCGCCGCACGGCGGTCGAGATCGCCAAGCGCATCGGCTGGCCGCTGGAGCCGAGCCGCTCCGGGTTCCTGCCGGACTCGGTTCAGCGTTGGGCGCCGTTCAAGGAGACCAATGCGCAGCTGCGCAAGTTCGTCAGCACTTTTGAGACGGGCCTGGTCTCGAACATCGACGACAAGCTGCTCGGCCAGACGCGCCGCCACATCCCGCACGACTTCGACCTCGTCGTCACCGCCCAGCAGGTGCGCTCCTACAAGCCCGATCCCGCGCACTTCAACGAGTGCGCGCGTCGGATCGGCACCAAGAAGGGCTGGGTGCACGTCGCATCGAGCTACTACCACGACGTCGAGCCGTGCATCAAGGCGAAGGTGCCGGTGATCTGGGTCAACCGCAACAAGGAGACCCTGGAGCCGAGCCAGAAGAAGCCGACCGCCGAGGTGAAGAGCCTCCTCGAGGCGGCGAAGCTCCTGAAGGCCTAGCCGCTTGCGGGTCGTCGGGCTCCATCCCGGCGTCCTCGTGGCGACGTCGCGCGTCTTCCAGACAGCGTGCACGATCGTCCGCGACGGCGACGAGTGCTTGGTCATCGACTCGCCTGTGCTGCCGGACGAGCTCGACATGCTGCCCGCGCTGCTCGAGCAGGCCGGCTTCCCGTTCAGCGGGCTGCTGGCGACGCACGGCGACTGGGATCACCTGCTCGGGCGCCTCGCGTTCGCCGGCGCCGCGCTCGGGGTGGCCGAGACGACCGCCGCGCGGCTGACGGCCGAGCCGGGCGACGCGGCGCGGCGGCTGCGCGCCTTCGACGACGAGCTGTACCTCGAGCGCTCGGCGCCGCTCTCGCTCGGCCAGGTCCAGGCGCTGCCGGTGCCCGGGCAGCTCGATGTCGGCTCGCAGACGATCGAGCTGCACCCGACCGAGGGTCACGTCGCCGACGGCATGGCGCTGTGGTTGCCCTGGGCGGGCGTGCTCGTCGCCGGCGACTTCCTCTCGCCCGTCGAGATCCCGATGATCTCCCGCGGCGGCTCGCGCAGCGCCTACCTCGCGACGCTCGAGCGGCTGCGCCCGCTCGTCGAGGAGGCCGACCACGTCGTCGCCGGCCATGGCGGGGCGATCGACGCCGCGCGCGCGCTCGCGATCCTGCGCGAGGACGTCGCGTACCTCGAGGGCCTCCCGGACTCCAAGCTGCCGCTGGCGCGCCGCAGCGACGAGCAGAAGCGCATCCACGGTGAGAACCTGGAGCGCCTGTGACGGTCCATCACGTCGCCCTCGAGACCCGGCCCGCCGACGCCGACGCCCTCGTGGCGTTCTTCGCGCTGCTCGGCTTCGAGGAGGTCGAGCCGCCGCCGACGCTGACCGAGCGTGCCCGCTGGGTCCAGCGCGGAGCGACCCAGGTCCACGTCTTCTACGCCGAGGACCCCGTCGTCCCACCGTCGGGCCATGTCGCGGTGGTCGCACCCGAGTACGACGCGACCCTCGCGGCCCTGCGCGCCGCCGGCCATCTCGTCGACGAGCGGGCGCAGCATTGGGGCGCGCCGCGCTCGTTCGTCACGGCGCCCGGCGGCCACCGCGTCGAGGTCATGGAGTTCCCGCCCTGAGAATGAGGGGTCTGACCCCTCATTCTCACGTGAGACTGAGGGGTCAGACCCCTGAGTCTCACGAACCGCGCGGTTGCGGCGTTCCATCCGCATGCGCGTCACACCTCTTCCAGCCCCGCTGACCGACGACCCCGGTGCGATCCGTGTCCGGGTCGAGGAGCCCAACGCCTACCCATGCCGCCGCTGCCTGCAGGACGGCGAGGTGGGCGAGACGATGCTGCTGCTGAGCTACGACCCGTTCGTCGGGGCGAGCCCGTACAGCGGGCCCGGGCCGATCTACGTTCACGACGGCGACTGCGCGACGTTCGACGGTGACGACATCCCGGACCAGCTGACGCGCCGCCTGCTCAGCGTGCGTGCCTACGACGAGCGCCACATGCTCCTCGACGCGGACGTGATCGAGGGCACGGACCTCGCGGGCGCCGCGCAGCGGCTGCTGACCGGCGCCAGCTACCTACACGTCCACAACGCCCGCCCGGGCTGCTTCGCTGCACGGATCGACGGCTAGCGTCAGAAGTCGTTGTCGGTCGCGCCGGTCTCGGCGATCGTGCCGGCGGTCAGCGGGTTGCCCGCGAGATCGGTGGCCGCGGTCGACACCGTCCACTGCAGCTGCGTCTTGCCGTTCGCCGTGGCGGTGGCGCCGTTCGGCGTGCCGAGCGTCACGACCATCGTGGTGCCGCTCAGGACCGCCGTCGAGCCGGAGAACAGGACGTCGGCGGTGACGTACTTCTTGCCCGAACGCACGCTGCCGAGCGCGAGCTGCGTCGTGTCCGTCGCGTTCCAGACGGTCACGACGTCCGGGTTGCCGTTCGTGAAGCGCACGACGACGGACGTGGAAGAGCCCGTCCAGCCCGCCAGGATCGACGCCGGGCTCATCGGCTCGGAGAACGTGTAGGTGATCATGTCTCCGGTCTCCGGCTTGGCGTCGATGCCGCCGGCGACGTTCGTCGTCTGGATGTCCACGCCCGTCGGCGCCGTGTTGTCCACGACTCGGTTGGCCAGGATCGCCGACGTCGTGGCGTTGCCCGCCGCGTCGGTCGCCGTCGCCCGGAAGTCGTAACCGCCGTCGGCGAGCACAGTCGTGTTGAGCGAGCAGCTGTAGGCGCTCGTCGTATCGGTGCAGATCGTCGTCCAGGCGCTCGTCCCGGTCGGCGCGCGCTGGATCGTCACGCTCGTCACGCCGGAGCCTGCGTCGCTCGCGGCAGCGCTGACCGTGATGGTCTGCCGGACGTATGCGCCCGGGTCGATCACCGACACGGCCGGCGCCGTGTTGTCGACCCGGCGGTTCGCCACGACCGCGGAGTTCGACGCGTTGCCCGCGACGTCGACCGCCTGCGCGCGCAGGTCGTACAGGCCGTCGGCGAGCGCAGTGGTGTTGAGCGAGCAGCTGTACGGCGCGGTCGTCGCGGTGCAGCCGGTGGTCCA
>VAYD01000046.1:1377-8362 GCA_005883905.1 Actinomycetota bacterium | reverse complement strand
AGCAGGGCGTCGTGCGCGCCGCCGCGGACCGCCGCGACGCGATCCTCGCGGTGGCCGAGGGCTCAGAGACGGCGGTCTTGGGCTTCGCGCCGAGCGGGCTCGCGGGGCCCAAGGGCAACCGCGAGACGTTCGTCTGGCTGGCGGAGCCCGGCCGGGAAGGCGCGCTCCGCGACCTCGCACCGTCCTCACGCACACGCGCCCGCAGCAGGTCGCCGAAGCTCTCGAGACCCTGATCGCCGCGGCGCACAGGGCCGGCGTGACGCTGCGCTTCGACGAGGAGGAGACCCGCAAGAACGCGATCGACGCCGCGGACGGCATCGAGATCGACGCGCCGCTGACCGACGACGTCGACCTCTGTGTCGTGCTCGGCGGTGACGGCACGATCCTGCGCGCCCTGCGCCGCTACGCGGGCACGAGCGTGCCGGTCTTCGCCGTCAACTTCGGGCAGATCGGGTTCCTCGCGACGATCGACCCGTCCGAGTGCGAGGTCGGCTTCGACAAGGCGCTGGCCGGCGAGTTCGAGGTGCTGACGCTGCCGGCGCTCGCGCTGCACACGCGCGACGGCGCGTTCGCAGCCATCAACGACCTGTCGATCCATCGCAAGCTCGGCGGGCGCGTCGCGCAGCTCGCCTACGAGCTCGAGGGCGAGCAGGTGGGCTCCGTGCGCTGCGACGGAGTGGTTGTCGCCACGCCGGCGGGGTCGACCGGCTACAACCTGGCCAACGGCGGCCCGGTGCTGGCCTGGGGTGTGGAGGGCTACGTCGTCTCGTTCATCGCGCCGCACTCGCTCACGGCGCGCGCGCTCGTGGTCGCCCCGGGCGACCGGCTGACGGTCCACAACCACTCGGCCGAGCCCGTGGACGTGTCGATCGACGGGCGTCCCGCAGGGGAGCTCGCCCCGGACGACGCGATCACCGCGCGATTCCTGCGCGAGGCCGCCGACCTCGCCCAGGTGCCGGGCAGCTCGTTCTACCGGCGCCTTCGTGAAAAGTTCGGCCTGCTTGCGTGATCCGTCGGGTCTCGGCGTCATCCTCGGCGCATGCTCCTGGAGCTGCGCGTCGAGAACCTCCTGCTGATCGAACGGGCCGAGCTGCGGCTCGCGCCGGGCCTGAACGTGCTCACGGGGGAGACCGGCGCGGGCAAGACGGTGCTCGCGCATGCGCTCGACCTGCTGCTCGGCGGCCGCGCGCGGCCGGGGATCGTCCGGCCGGGCGCGGACGAGGCCTACGTCGAGGGCCTGTTCGAAGGCCCGGACGGCGAAGACGTCGTGCTGGCGCGGCGCGTGACCGCGGCCGGGCGCACGCGCGCCTACCTGAACGGCCGGTACGCGCCCGCTGCCGACCTGCAGGATCTGGCGACGCCGCTGCTGTCGTTCTACGGCCAGCACGAGCATCGCAAGCTGATGCTGACCAGCGCGCAGCTCGAGCTGCTCGACGCGTTCTGCGGCGCCAAGCACCTCGCGGCGCGCGGCGAGGCCGCCGGCCTCCACGCGCGCGTACGCGAGCTCGAGGGCTCGCTGGCGGAGCTGCGCGAACTGGCGGGCGCGCGCGAGCGCGAGCTCGACCTGCTCGAGTTCGAGCTGGCGGAGATCGAGGCCGCGGCGCCCGACGAGGCCGAGAAGGAGGACCTTGTCGCGCGGCGCGAGCGCCTGCGGCATCTGACCGCGCTCCGCGGCGCCGCCGGCGGCGCATCGGAGGCGTTCGCGGGCGAGGACACCGGCGCCGTGACGGCGCTTGCCGCCGCCGTGGCCGCGCTGGAGGCCGTCGCCGGCGTCGACCCGGGGCTCGATGCGCTGGCCGAACGCGCCCGCTCCGTTGCGCTCGAGGCCGACGACGTGGCGGCCGAGCTGCGCCGCTATGCCGACGAGCTGGACGGCGACCCGGGCGAACTCGATGTCATCGAGGAGCGCCTCGCTGCGCTCGACCGGCTCGAGCGCAAGCACGGCGGCTCGATCGCCGCGGTCCTCGCGCACGGCGAGCGCTGCCGCGCGCGGCGCGACGAGCTGGCCGGTGCAGAGGTCGCGCTCGAGGAGGCGACGGCGCGCCTGGCGGAGGCCCAGGCCGACCTGGCCGCCCGCGCGCGTGCGCTGCGCGCCACCCGCGCGAAGGCTGCGCCGAAGCTCGCCGACGCGGTGCGCGCGCGGCTGTCGGCGCTCGCGATGGACGGCGCGAGCTTCGAGATCGCGCTCGAGCCGCGCGACGATGTCGGGCCGACCGGCGCTGACGCCGTCGAGTTCCTGATCGCACCCAACCCGGGCGTCCCGCCCGCGCCGCTGCGTGACACCGCCTCGGGCGGCGAGGCCTCGCGCGTGATGCTCGCGCTGCTGGCCGTGGCCAACGAGGCGTCGGACGCCACGCTCGTCTTCGACGAGGTCGACGCCGGCATCGGCGGGCAGACGGCGCGCGCGGTGGGCGAGGAGCTGCGCGCGCTCGCGGCCGGCCGCCAGATCGTCTGCATCACCCATCTGCCGCAGATCGCCTCGCTCGCTGCGCGGCACTTCGCGATCGACAAGGACCCGTCGGTCGAGCCCGCCCGGACGACCGTGCGCGAGCTCGCCAAGGGCGAGGTCGTGGGCGAGCTCGTCCGGATGCTCGGCGCCGAGGCCGACGACGTGGCCGCCCGCCGGCACGCGAAGGAGCTGCTCAAGGCCGCGTAGTTGGCCGTACACTCGATCCCATGGCCGTAGCCCGCCCCACCGCGGCCCGGATCGGCGCCGACGGGGAGGCGCCGCGCGAGGTCAGCGGCCCTGCTCGCGCGGGTCGCAAGACGAAGCTGCTCGTCAAGCGCCTGAACCGCGGCGACATCGCGATCATCGACCACAAGGACCTCGACCGCGTGTCGGCCGAGGACCTGATCGCTGCGGGCGTCGTGGCGGTGCTCAACTGCCGGCCGTCCTCGACAGGCGCCTACCCGAACATGGGGCCGCTGCTGCTCGTCCAGGCGGGCGTGCACCTCGTCGACATGCCCGGCGACGGGCTCTTCAAGGAGCTCGACGACCACGATGAGATCACGGTCCGCGGCGGCGAGGTGCTCAAGCGCGGCAAGGTCGTCGCGAAGGGCTCGGTCCAGGAGCCCGAGGACGTCCGCGACCTCAACGAAGCGCGGCGGCTCGAGATCGGCGACGCGCTCGAGGCGTTCGCGCGCAACACGATCGAGCACATGCTGGAGGAGCGCGAGCTGCTCGCCGGCAAGCTCGAGCTGCCGGTGTTCCACACAGACTTCCGCGACCGGCCGGCGCTGGTCGTCGTGCGGGGGGTCGACCACCGCAAGGACCTGCGCGCGCTGCGGCCCTACATCCGCGACGTGCGGCCGGCGCTCGTCGGCGTCGACGGCGGCGCGAACGCCCTCGTGGAGGAGGGGTTCGCGCCCGACATGATCGTGGGCGACATGGACTCGGCGCAGGAGGCGACGCTGCGCTGCGGCGCCGAGCTGGTGGTCCACGCGTACCCCGACGGGCGCGCCCCTGGGCGCGAGCACCTCGAGTCGCTCGGCCTTCCCTACAAGCTCGTGCCCGCGCCCGGCACCAGCCAGGACGTGGCGATGCTGATCGCCGCGGAGAAGGGCGCGCGGCTGATCGTCTCGGTCGGCTCGCAGTGGAACCTCGTCGAGTTCCTGGACAAGAACCGCCGCGGGATGTCCTCGACGTTCCTGACGCGCCTGCGCATCGGCGAGATCCTGGTCGACGCCAAGGGCGTGAGCCGGCTGTACCGCCCACGTCCTACCATGGCCCCGCTGGCGCTCGTCCTGCTGGTGGGGATCGTCGCGCTCGCGGCCGTGATCCTCGTCACCCCCGGCCTGCGGGACGTGGCCGACCTGCTGTGGCTCAAGCTGCAGGTGCTGCTCGGCATCGAAGCCTGACCCGCCCGCCGTCTGAATCGTGTTCGACTTCCGCTACCACGCGCTCTCGCTGATCGCCGTCCTCGTCGCGCTCGTCCTCGGGCTGCTGCTCGGAGTGGCGATCGGCGACAAGGGGCTTGTGTCGAGCGCCGAGAACAAGATCAAGGAGTCGCTGCGCAAGGACGTGCGCTCCGAGCAGAAGAAGGTGGCCGACCTCAACGACCAGCTCACGGCCAAGGACAAGTTCGAGCAGGAGGTCTATCCGCTGCTCGTCGACGGCCAGCTGCAGGACCGCAAGATCGGCGTGGTGTTCCTGGGGCAGCCGTCCGAGGAGATCAACAACGAGGTCGAGAACGCGCTCGGGGCGGCCAAGGGCAAGCGCGTCGGCGCTGTCGCCATCCGCGAGCCCCTGTCGGTCGACAAGCTCGTCTCGAGCGCGTCGGGCACGCGCTACGAAGGACTCGCGACGGGCGACGACCAGATGTGGGAGGACTTCGGCAAGCGGATGGGGGTCCAGCTCACCCGCGGCGGCAAGCTGATCGCCCGCGAGCGCAGCTCGCTCTTCAGCGCGGTCGCGGGCTCGACGGGCAACTACGACGGCGTCGTGATCGCGCGCAATCTCCCAGACGACGTCAAGGGCGACGACCTGCACCGGCTCAACGCCTTCGAGACGGGCCTGATGACCGGCCTGACGTCGGGCAACGTCCCGGTCGTGGGCGTCGAGCATGCCGACGCCGATCCGAGCCAGGTGCCGTGGTACCGCGACCACGGCGTCTCGACCGTCGACAACCTGGACCAGACCGCCGGGCAGGCCGCGCTCGTGTTCCTGCTCGCGGGCAACACCGACGGCGCCTTCGGCGTCCACGAGCCCCGGTTGCTCCCAGACGTGGTGGGCGGCGTCGGTTGACGGGCATCGACCTGACGCGCACGCGCGAGCTCGGGCAGCTCGTGGAGGACAGCTGGCAGCTGTTCAAGGGCAACCTCGGCCTGTTCGTGACGATCGCGCTGGTCGTCGTCATCCCGGCGGACCTGATCCTGCTCGGCGTCGGGCTCGGCGAGCTGTGGGAGGACTACCAGTCCGACAATGTCGGCCACTCCGCGTTCCAGGCGCTGGTGCACCTGCTCGTCGTCCAACCGCTGGTGACGGCGGCGTGCATCGCGGCCGTGATGGCACTCGGGAGCGGAGAGCAGCCGTCAGCCGGCTGGTCGGTGGCGCGTGGCTTTGAGCGCTGGGGTGCGGTCGTCGGCGCGGTCGTCCTCGGCGGCCTGGCGGTGCTCGCCGGGCTCATCGCGTTCATCATCCCGGGGCTCTGGCTCGCCGTTGCGCTGTATTTCGCATCGCAGGCGGTCGTCGCGGAGGGCCGTTCGCCGATGGACGCGCTGCGCCGCAGCCGCGAGCTGGTCCGCGGGCAGTGGTGGCGCGTGTTCGGCATCGGGGTCTTCTTCGCCGTGGTGATCGGCGTGCTCACGGGCATCGTCACCGCCGGCGGCAACGCCATCGCGGATTCGACGGATCGCCAGGTGTTCTCCCTGCTCGGCACGATGTTCGCGGACGTCTTCGCGATCGGGTTCACCGCTGTCGCGAGCACCCTGGTCTTCTTCGATCTACGCGTTCGCGGCGAGGGCGTCCCGCCGCCGCCCCGGTGGGCGCCGGCGGGATGGGAGGCGCCTACGCCTCGTCAGGCTCCAGATCCAGAGCGCACGAGTTGATGCAGTAACGCAGCCCGCCGGCGTCGCGGGGGCCATCGTCGAACACGTGGCCCAGATGGCCGCCGCAGCGGGCGCACGCCACCTCGGTGCGGACCATGCCGTGCGAGCGGTCCTCGCGCAGCTCGACCGCCTCGGCGATCGCGGGCTCGGTGAAGCTCGGCCAGCCCGAGCCGGAGTCGAACTTGGTGTCGGAGCTGAACAGCTCCGCGCCGCAGCCGGCGCACTTGAACGTGCCGGCGTCCTTGGTGAGCGCGTAGCTGCCCGTGAACGGGGCCTCGGTCGCCTGCCGGCGCAGGACGGCGTACTGCTCAGGGGTCAATTCGGAGCGCCACTCGGCGTCCGTCTTTTCGATCTTCTGCATGTCCTCTCGGTCCGGTCGTGGTCCCCACACGTTACGACCGCACGCGCGGCTACCTTGCTCCGGTGCCGATACTGCCGTTCGCCTTCGCCACCGTGACCGCTGTGGTCCTGGCGCCGGCGCTCCGGGCATCGCTGGCGGAGAACGGCTTCGTGAGGGAGAACTATCGCGGCGCTCAGCTGCCGTTCCCGTTCGGCGTCGCGGTCTTCGCGGCGGCGACGGTCGCGCTGGTGCCGCTGGCGTTGGTCTACGCGGCCACGGACGACGTGCTGATGCAGGACACGCCGTCGGTCGTGCTGACGTTCGTGCTCGGCGTGGCTGCGCTCGGGCTCGCCGACGACGCCCTGTCGGGCCCGTCGCGGGGCTGGCGCGGGCACGGCGCCGCCGTCATGGAGGGCTCGTTCTCGACGGGTGCCCTGAAGGCGGCGGGGACGCTCGGGCTCGCGCTCTGGGTCACCTCCGGCGAGGACACGTTCTTCAAGCAGCTGCTCGCGACGGGCGTGCTCGTGCTCGCAACGAACCTCTTCAACCTGCTGGACCTGCGGCCGGGGCGCTCGGTCAAGGCGTTCGTTCTGCTCGGCGCGGCGCTGATGATCGGCGAGCGCGACCTGACGACGTTCGAGCACCTGGGCCTGTTCATCGGGCCGCTGCTCGTGGTGGGCCTGTTCGACGTGCGCGAGCTGGCGATGCTCGGCGACACGGGCTCGAACCTGACCGGCGCGCTGGCCGGCCTGTGGCTCGTGCTGGCGCTCGGCACGACCGGCCAGGTCGTCGCCCTGATCGTGCTGGCGGCGGTCACCGCCTACGGCGAATTTCGCTCAATTTCCGACCTCGTGGACCGGACCCCCGGCCTCTCTCACCTAGACTCAATCGGAAGGATCCAACGCTGATGTCCGAACGCTCCACAAAGTTCATCTTCGTCACCGGGGGCGTGGTGTCTTCGCTTGGAAAGGGGATCGCCGCGTCATCGTTCGGGCGGCTGCTCGTGTCGCGCGGGTTGACAGTCGGCCTGCAGAAGTTCGATCCCTACATCAACGTGGACCCGGGCACGATGTCGCCCTACCAGCACGGCGAGGTCTT